>DJTQ01000334.1:0-3546 GCA_002439285.1 Paenibacillaceae bacterium UBA6304 | reverse complement strand
ATTAGCTGGAAAACCTCCAGCTAATTCAAGCTTGTATGGCCGCATGAAGCAATTTTGATGGAAAACCTCCAGCTAATTTTGTTCTTTCACCGGGGATTAGGCTTGATAGCTCAAATTAACGGGAGTTTTTCCAGTTATTACGGGATAATGAGGGGCAATAGCCGAAATAGCTGGAGGTTTTCCAGCTATTTTATGAGGCAGAGTGCCGAGTACTGAGTGCAGCGGACAGAGGCAACTGGCAGGGTGCAAACAGCGGCGTTCGTCCGACGCAGGAAAGAAGTAGTTTAATCCTATCTAGCCGGGAGACCGGCGAAGGGAAGCGAGGCGAGGAGTCTTATGAATACGCGGATCGTCGTTGACGGGGACTCCTGTCCTGTCAAAGAGGAAATTATAGCGGCGGCGCGGAGCTACGGCGTTCGGGTGCTGATGGTCTCCTCATACGATCATGTCCTTCGCGGAAGCGAAGGCGTGGAGATTGTTCAAGTGGACCGGAGCCAGCAAAGTGCCGATCTATACATTGCCAATCATATCGCCAAGCATGATATTGTCGTTACTCAGGATTACGGCCTTGCGGCGCTGGCGATTGCCAAATCATGCAGAACTTTGTCTCCCCGGGGCGAAGTCTTTCACCAGGGGAATATAGATTATTTGCTCGAACGTCGCCATCATCAGGCCAAGGCGCGACGGGGAGGGCATTATTCCAAGGGGCCACGGCCTTTTACGGATGAGGACCGGAGTCATTTTACCGAGGTATTGTTAAAACTTTTGCAAGATATGCAGGAGAATGTACAATTTTAGCGAATTATTACTTACGTGTCTTAAGAAAGATGAAGGTGGTTTAGATGAGTACCGGACGAGGTAGTATTCCGGAGGAAGTCATCGAGGCAGTCTTGCGGCAGCATGATATCGTCGATACGGTCGGCAAGCACGTTCATCTGACTAAACAGGGCAAGTATATGAAAGGGCTTTGTCCGTTTCATTCGGAGAAGACCCCTTCGTTCACGGTGACGCCCGACCGTCAAATTTTTCATTGCTACGGCTGTGGCAAAGGCGGTAACGCCATTAAATTCCGCATGGAAATCGAAGGCCTGACATTCCCGGAGGCGGTCAGAATGATGGCCGAGGAAGTCCATATCCCGTTTGATTACGGAACGGCCGGCCAGGGAGAGGCACCGAGAAATCTGGAATTGGAGCAGCAGCTGCAAGCTCACGAATGGACGTCCAAGCTATATCATTTTTTGCTGAAGAATACGGAACACGGTAAACCGGCTATGGATTATCTTAAAGGCAGAGGGTTCACCGACAAAGCCATCGACACGTTCCAAATCGGCTATGCGCCGGCACGTTGGGATACGCTCGTCCAATTTTTGGAGAAGCGGTCATTTGACCTCGGAACGATGGAGAAAGGCGGGTTATTGTCTTCCAAGCAGGATGGTACCGGCTATGTTGACCGTTTTCGCGACAGGGTGATATTCCCGTTGCACAACCGGAACGGTAAGGTGATTGCTTTTGCCGGAAGGGTACTTGGTGAAGGACAGCCCAAATATTTGAATTCACCCGAAAGTAAACTGTTCAGCAAGAGTCGGACGCTGTACAACCTTCACCAGGCAAAGGCTGAAATCCGAAAATCCCGGCAGATCGTATTGTTTGAGGGATATGGCGATGTAATCAGTGCATGGGAAGCCGGCGTTCATAATGGCGTTGCTACTATGGGAACGGCTTTAACCGAAAGCCATGCAGCGATGATGAGAGGGCTGGCAGACGAAGTTATCGTTTGCTATGACGGAGATAATGCGGGACAAGCCGCTGCGCTCAAGAGCATCCCGATCCTGGAAAACATCGGTTTCACCGCAAAGATTGCCCTGCTTAGCGAGGGGATGGACCCGGATGAATTTATTCAGAAATACGGGGCCGACCGCTTCAAGCATCAAGTATTGGATGGAGCTGTTTCATCCGTCAAATTTAAGCTTATATATCTGAAAAAAAACCATATACTGCTAGAGGAAGACGGAAAGGTCGCTTACATCAAAGATGCGCTCGAAGTGATTGCACCCTTACCGTCGCCGACGGAGCGGGAGATTTATTTGAAGGAAATGTCCTCCGATCTTCAGGTATCCTTTGACAGCTTGAAACAGGAATGTAATGAAATGCGTCAGGCTATGCAAAAAAAGATACCGGCGGGGGATAATACGGCCAAAAGGTGGAATAATGGTAGGCATAAAAAGGGGCAGGCATCCATGCCGGTTTTGCTGCCCGCTTATCATGTTGCGGAACGTAGGCTGCTTTCCTTTATGCTACAGGATGACGAAGTCGCCCGGTATGTGGGTGAACGTCTCGGGGACAGCTTTAACATCGATGAACATGCAGCGATCGCTGCTTATCTATACGCCTATTATGCGCAGGAAAAAGCGCCTGATGCCAGCCGGTTCATCTCATCGCTTCAGGACGAAAAGCTAGAACAAACCGTTATTTCCATCGCTATGATGGATACGCCGGAAGAATGGAGCACTCAGGAGCTGGATGATTGTATCCGGGAAATCCAAAAGGTTCCACAGAAGGTACAGATTAAACGCAAGAAGGAAGAGATGGTATCGGCCGAACGAGCCGGGGATTTTTTGCGTGCGGCACAAATTGCAAGTGAGATTATTACCCTAGAGAGACAGTAGAAGTGTGTGTTGAAATGCCAGGAGTATCCCCGGCTTTCGCACAACCTCTATAAGGATGGATTTCGGATGTTTCTAGGGAGGAGGGAGCCAGAAATGACGAATGATCAGCATACTGAACTAGAAACTGAACTAACCTTGGATCAGGTCAAGGACCGTCTGATTGAGCAAGGGAAGAAGAGGTCTTCATTGACCTATAAAGAAATCATGGAGAAGCTCTCCCCTTTCGAACAGGATCCCGAACAGATGGACGAGTTTTATGAACATTTGGCTGATTTGGGCATCGATATTACGGGTGACAGTGATGAAGAGTTGACAAACCGTAATAATGACGAGGAGGGGGGCCGCGAATCTGGCGACGATTTTACTTTTGAGGATGATTTAACACTGCCTCCCGGCATTAAAATCAATGACCCGGTGCGGATGTATCTGAAAGAAATCGGCCGGGTGCCTCTCCTATCGGCAGACGATGAAATGGAACTGGCCAAACGTATTGAGAACGGGGATGAGGAAGCCAAACGCCGGCTTGCCGAAGCCAACTTACGCCTCGTGGTCAGCATCGCCAAACGTTATGTAGGCAGAGGCATGCTGTTTCTCGATTTGATTCAGGAAGGCAATATGGGCCTAATCAAAGCGGTTGAGAAATTTGACCATAAGAAAGGCTTTAAATTCAGTACCTATGCCACATGGTGGATTCGCCAGGCGATTACTCGGGCCATTGCGGACCAAGCCAGAACAATCCGAATTCCGGTGCATATGGTAGAAACGATCAACAAGTTGATCCGGGTGTCCCGTCAACTCCTGCAGGAGTTGGGGCGTGAACCGACGCCGGAGGAGATCGCTGCAGAAATGGATCTCAGCGTCGAAAAAGTGCGTGAAATCA
>DJTQ01000335.1 GCA_002439285.1 Paenibacillaceae bacterium UBA6304 | reverse complement strand
TTCAACTCCCTTCAACTCCCTTTACCTCTCTTCCGCTCCTCCGTCCTTCTCTATGCTCGCCGCTCTCCTCAATACTCCTCCGTGCCCCTCCATACTTATTCATTTACTTTTTTTCTCTTCCGCGATCCCCACCTTTTCCGATGCTCCATGTTCCTTCATTCTTCTGCCTACTCTTCCATTAACTTTTCCGTAGCTCCTCATGCTTCTTCATTCCCCTTCACGCTTCTCGTAATCTTTCATACTCCTTCCCGCTCTTTCATACTCCCCCGTGATCGCCCATATTTCATCCATACTCCCTCCATGATCCATGCTCCATCCATACTCGATATTTCATCCATACTCCCTCCATGATCCATGCTCCATACATACTCTAGCAGTGCTCCATCCCCACACTCCTCTCTCCCCCTCCCTGCCTACTCCATTAATGAATATCCCTGGACAGCAAAAAAGACCGCAGGGCCAAAGCCCTGCGGTCTTTCGATTCCGCCACGGTTTACTTTGTATTCGGAACAAGCTCAATGCAGGATGGCTGTTTAATTGTCAGCTCCTGCCCGGTTTCCGTCAGACTTCCGGTCGCCGGGTCTCTACGGAAGACTACTACATTATCGCTATTCTGATTCGCCACGATTATAAAGTCTTCCCAAACGGCGAAATTACGCGGCCATTTGCCCCCGGTTCCCGTCCATTCAGGCTGGCTAAGCATACCGGAGGATGGATCGACGACAAAACGAACGATGCTGTCATGCCCCCGGTTGGAGCCGTACAAATACCGCCCATCTGCGCTAAGATGTACGTCGGCAGGGTAGCTTTCACCCGCGAAGTCTTCCGGTATCGTTGCGATATGCTGCAGAATTTCCAAATGGCCCTGAACCGGGTTGTACGCATAGGCTGTCATCGTATTATTTAACTCATTGATTCCGTAAGCATGCTGCCCATTCGGATGGAAGACAAAATGCCGCGGCCCGGCTCCCGGCGGCAGCTTCACCTCTCCCTCGGTCGTCAGCTTGCCGTCTTCCACCCGGTAATACACGATCTGATCGAGGCCAAGATCCGACACATAAACATGCTTTCCGGCTTCACCCGGCACTACGCTATGCGCATGGGCCGCTTCCTGCCGATCTTGACGGAACCCCTGTCCGACATGCTGCACCAAGGCGGTCATTTCGCCCAATGCCCCTTGCGCATCAAGCGCAAAGCGGTCCACATGTCCGCTGGAGTAATTCGCGGCTAAAAGACTCCCGTCCGGAGACAAGGAGAGATGGCATGGATCCGCGCCTTGAGTCGGCAATGAATTAAGCTCCTTCAGTTCCCCGCTTCCGGAGTCCACCTCATAACTGACAACCGCTCCTTCCGCCTGTTCGCTTGCAGCATAAAGCCTGGAAGCGTCCTGATTCAGAATAAGGAAGGACGGATTTTTGATTCCCGCCGTACCGTGGATCAAACGAAGGGCTCCCGTCTCAGGATTCAAACCGCAAAACCGGATGCCTTGATCCTCTTCGGACGCGTACGTACCTACATAAAACAACAAATCCCCATTCTCTTTCGATGCGCTCATTTTTCTACCCCTTCCCATTTCACATTCATATTCATATTCACATTTACATCAAAATTCACGTTCCCGATTCGTTCCTGACCTTGGTCTCTTCCGCATCCCACTTCCGAGGCAGGCTCAATACCTTTCGGTCCCACGCTGGATGGGTTGACACACTAAAGGCGATTTATTCACTGTTTGCCATCTTATTATCGCGGGTGTACAAGAACAGCAGGCAGTGGATGGCAATATTAAATTCGCTATTCATTTACTTTCCCCTTGAAGCGGCATTGTTGAAACAGTTCACGTGGTACACATCATGCTTTTGATTTTTTGCATAGCGAGGATATGGTATAATGTTCTCGCTTGTCTTTTAAAGAATTTCGATTGAAAGGACCAATCCAACCCATGATGAATAATCTGATAAACTCTTCCTATATGCAATGGATCGTTACGATCGGCGCCGCCCTGATGGCCGTGTCCGTGCTCATTGTCCGGTTGAAGGCCAGCCGGAGACCCGTGACGATTAAGAAAATCATCATTCCGCCGCTCGGCATGGCAACGGGATTTGCCATGTTTATCGTGCCTGAGATGCATATCCCTCTAACCTGGGCGCTGATCGCCTTTGTCGCAGGAGCTTTGCTGTTCTCCTATCCGCTGATCAAGACGACGCATTTCGAAATTGTCGGCGAAGAGGTGTTTGCCAAACGTTCTCCCGGCTTCGCCTTCATCCTGATCGGGCTTCTGGTGCTTCGGCTCGCGCTGCATGAAGTGGTCGAGCAGTATATCTCCGTCTTGCAGACGGGCTCCGTGTTTTTCCTGCTTGCCTTTGGAATGATTTTGAGTTGGAGACTGTTTATGTTGAAAGAATACCGGGCCATTACCAGCCTCACTAATCCTCCAGCCGGGGTTTAACCCCGGCTGTTCCAGGATCCTTGAGCCATCCTTTAACGACACAACGGTTACGCCCCTCGTTCT
>DJTQ01000452.1 GCA_002439285.1 Paenibacillaceae bacterium UBA6304 | reverse complement strand
TAAGTATCCAGAACGACTGGATTCACGGTAATTAACTGTAGGTATTACAGCTAAGTTGCTCCCAACAGTCACTCCTATCGATCTGGGCGGTGAATGCATAAAGTTAATGGTTACTAGAAAGACGGCAGCAAGCCGGCAAAAAGAAAGAGCCAACCATCTCTGGCCGGCTCTTTTTCAAAAAAACTGTCATTTTCATAAAAGAGAGCTATTTCTTAAATTTATATCACCCTGAAAGTACCTGTACCGAAAGCGCAAAGTTCTCCTTGATCCATGCGTGCCGTTGCTTGTGCTGTAATCGACTTTCGTGATACATGAATAAGCTCCGCTATTACGGTTATAATCCCCTTCTCCGCTTTGGCTACATAATTAATATTCAAGTTGGTCGTCACTACGTTTGCATCCGGCTTAACGATCATAGCCAAGAGCCCCATGGCGGAATCGATCATCGTAGCATACACCCCGCCGTGCATGATTCCAATCAAGTTGAGATGGCGAGGCTGAATCTCAAGCGAGACGATGACCTGACGTTCGTTTACGGTATCGATCGTGCAACCAAGTTCATCCCAGAAGGTTCCTTTCGCCGCCTCATTCCACTGTTCCCACTTCGGATGCAGCTCAATTGAATCCGCTCCCATATTAAAATAAGCCTCCTTTCCGCTTGTCTGCGTCTTCTCAGTATGTTTGTTCCCAACTTTGAATAAGGCCGAATTACGAATTATGCATCCTTAATCTTTTCCTGCTCTTCCTCAATCAGCTTCCGGCGCAACACTTTGCCAGCGAGCGTCTTGGGGAGACTGTCCCGGAATTCGTAAACCTTGGGGACCTTGTAGGCGGCAAGCTTCTCTTTGCACCATCGTTTCAACTCATTGACGTCCGGAGCTGATCCGACCCTCGGCACAATATAAGCCTTCACCGTCTCTCCCCGATAAGGATCAAAGATCCCGGCGACGATCGCTTCCTCCACATCGGGATGCTCGAAGAGCACCTCCTCCACTTCGCGGGGATAAATGTTATAACCGCCGGCGATAATGAGATCTTTTCTGCGATCCAAAATATAAAAGTACCCGTCTTCGTCCATTCTTCCCAAGTCTCCTGTCAACAGCCAACCTTCCTTGAGGCATTTATAGGTCTCCTCGGGTTGATTCCAGTATCCTTTCATCACCTGCGGTCCCTTGACCGCAAGCTCCCCGATTTCACCGAGCGGAACTTCCTCCAGCGTGTCGGGTTGCACGATCTTGGCCTCGGTATCGGGGAACGGAATGCCGATCGATCCGGTCTTTCGTTTCTCCCAAATATTGTTGGCATGTGTCACCGGGGACGCCTCGGTTAATCCGTAACCTTCGATCAGCTTGCCTCCGGTGAGATTCTCGAATCGAGTCTGTACCTCTAGGGGCAGCGAAGCCGCCCCGCTGATGCACACATTAACCGAAGATAAATCATAGCTTCCGATCGCCTGATGATTGATAATCGCCACATACATGGTCGGCGCCCCGGGAAAGACCGTCGGTCTCTTCTTATGGATCGTCTGCAGCACCTGGTTAATCTCGAACCGGGGGACGAGAATCAGCGTTCCTCCGAGCGCTACCGCCTGATTCAGCAGTACGGTCAAACCGAATACATGAAAAAAAGGTAGCGCCGCCATATACCGTTCCTTGCCTTCTTTTGACCTGTAGAACCACAGCTTGGTTTGCAAAGTATTGGCAACCAGATTGGTATGAGTCAGCATGACCCCTTTCGCAAACCCGGTTGTCCCTCCGGTATATTGCAGCAGTGCAAGGTCTTCGTCCGCGTTCACCGGTATATGGACCGGGTCAGCCGGAGATTGCTTCAGTAATTCCCTGAAAGACATTACTTGTTCGTTGTAGGTCACGTGTGCGGTCATGCCGTCTCTTTTGGCTTTAATCGGATACAGCACATTTTTCGGAAACGGCAGTGCCTCTTGGATGGAGGTCACAAGGATAAATTCCATAGGCTTTGAGCCCATCGATTTCAGCACTCTTTGCACGAGTGCATCGAGCGTAACGATCAGACGTGCTCCCGCGTCCATGAGTTGATGTTCCAACTCCCGGGGCATATACAGCGGATTCGTCATCACGACGATCCCGCCCATCAGAAGCGTACCGTAGTAGGCGATGACCGCCTGCGGACAATTCGGGAGCATAATCGCTACCCGGTCCCCTTTGTTGATCCCCAGGCGCTGCAGTAAGTTGGCAAAACGATAGCTTTTCTCGAGCAGCTCGGCATACGTCATTTTTTTTCCCAAAAAATCAAGTGCCTGCACCTGAGGGTAACGTTCTGCAGTTTGAATAAGAAACTGGGCCAAATTTTGCTTCGGATAATCATAGGTCGGTGGTACTTCGACAGGATAATGTCTTAACCATGGCTTGTTGGGCAACATCGCCTTACCTCCCATCCGATCTGATTCATTACACCACGTATTTCTCCGCCTCAATGACTCTGGCAGCAATTTGACGCTTAAGTTCCAGCGTATTCGCGGCGGTTCGCTTACTCAGTTTTTTAAGCACTGACAACTGCGTACGGAGCACATCGCCGGTATCCATTGCCGCAAGCACTTCTTTCGCCCATACTTCGATCCGGCTGAACTCTTCATGGATAAAAGCGGTCGTCATAGCCATGGCGAGTCCGGCTTTGTCTTCCCCGGAGCGATCTATGGATTTCTTCGTCCGGGAGAGAGCGCTTTCCATCGCATAGATCGAAATCATCACATCTGCCAGATGGCTGAGGATTTCCTGTTCCTGCTCCAGCTTCAATTGGTATTTTTGCACTGCCTGTGCTCCGACCATCAAGAAGATCTTCTTCGCCATAGTAAGGAGATGACTCTCCTGCTCCAACGTCCCTTCAAATTCCGGCGTCGGCATGGGCTGCATCAGTTCCGCTTGAAGCTTCATCGCCTTTTGCATCAGCGGCAGTTCGCCCTTCATCGCCCGTTTCACCAGCGTTCCGGGGATAAGCAGCCGGTTGATTTCATTCGTCCCTTCAAAGATCCGGTTAATCCGCGAATCGCGGTAAATCCGTTCGATCGGGTATTCCTGAATGAAGCCGTAACCGCCGTGGATTTGAACGCCTTCATCGGCCACGAAATCCAGAGCCTCCGAGCCGAATACCTTATTGATGGAGCATTCCAACTGGTATTCCGCAATTGCCTTAGCTGACTGATAGCCGACATCCGCGCTGCCGTGATCCACTTCGGCCAGACTAATATCAAACAACCCGGCGGTCCGATAGACCATGCTCTCCAGCACAAAGGTACGGATATTCATCTCCGCCAACTTCTTGCCGATGAGCGGAAAGGATGAAATTGGGCGGCCGAATTGTTTCCGTTCATTAGCATATGCGGAACTGAGCTCGATGGCGTCCTTCGCTGCACCGACACAGCCGGCGGCCAATTTGAAACGCCCGATGTTCAGGATATTGAACGCGATCAAATGCCCTTTGCCTACCTCCCACAGCAGATTCTCTACCGGCACCTTAACATCCTCAAGGATCAACGGACAGGTGGATGAACCCTTGATGCCCATCTTCTTCTCTTCCGGTCCGATGCTGACCCCTTCCATTTCCCGTTCCACGATGAATGTACTGAACTCCTTGCCGTCAACCTTGGCATACACGATAAAAATATCGGCAAACCCCGCATTCGTAATGAACTGCTTCGTACCGTTCAGCACATAATGCGTGCCATCCTCCGACAGCTTCGCCGTCGTTTTGGCGCCGAGCGCGTCCGACCCGGAGGACGGTTCCGTCAGGCAGTAGGCGGCGATTTTGTCGCCGGTGGCCAGCAACGGCAAATACTTACGTTTCTGTTCTTCGGTGCCGAAGTAAACGATCGGCAACGTCCCGATACCGACATGAGCGCCAAAGGAAAGGGCAAATGAAGAAGCTTTCGTCAGCTTTTCATTGATCAGCGTCGTGCTCACCTTATCCAGCCCCATGCCCCCGTAAGCCTCAGGAACATCGGCACCCAACAACCCAAGTTCGCCGGCTTTCCGCAGCAGGTCCACCGTCAGCTCATAATCCAGCTTCTCCACTTCCGCATCGCGGGAAGTGATCTCGCCTTGCACAAACTGCTCCGTCGTTTCCGCAATCATGCGCTGCTCCTCAGTAAAATCCTCCGGCGTCACGATTCCCCGGTAGTCCACATCCTCAATGACAAAGCTGCCGCCCAGTAATTTGCTTTTGCTTATCGTCTCATGACTCACTTGTAATCCTCTCCTTTGGTTTTCAATTTGACCGTCCTATTCCGTTACTCGAACCGTAAGGGATGGCTCGATCCGTAACGTAACGGACACAGCAACCGCTATATGGCACAATTTTGGCCAATTTAATTTCTAATGGACACCGAGAACCTTATTTATGAAGTTTCTCGCTCAACCGCCCTATTTTCAGCAAAATAAGAGCTCCTGTGTCCATTAAACTTGGAAGTAAGTCATAATGACCAAAATAAAGGCGTCTGTGTCCGTTAGCCCCAGCCTCAGCCTCAGTTCCATACTCTGAGGTTCGCCATCGACAGTTCTAAGCGCTTTTTAGCGCTAAGCTCTGTGCATCATGCGTTGTGGGTTGTGCACTATGCTTGCCTTAAGCATGAACCTCGAACACGCCGGCCGCGCCCATTCCTCCGCCGATGCACATGGATACCACGCCATATCCGCCTCCACGGCGACGAAGCTCGTTGATCAACGTGGCGGTGAGTTTCGTTCCGGTGCAGCCGAGAGGGTGGCCGAGGGCAATCGCACCGCCGTTGACGTTGACTTTGTCTTCGTCGATGCCGAGTTCGGAGATGATGTGCAGACATTGGGAGGCGAAGGCCTCGTTAATTTCGAAGAGCGAGACGTCGTCCAGGCTGATGCCTGCCATCTCGAGCGCCTTCGGAATCGCCTTCACCGGGCCGACGCCCATCAGCTCCGGCTCCACGCCTGCTACAGCGAAGGCGCGAAACGTCGCTAGCGGCTTCAAGCCGAGCTGGTCGGCACGCTCCCGGCTCATGAGGGCTATCGCAGCCGCACCGTCGCTCATCTGCGATGTATTTCCCGCCGTTACCGTGCCACCGGCTTTAAATCCGGGCTTCAGCTTCGCCAAAGCTTCCGGCGTCGTATCCGCGCGGACGCCCTCGTCGGTATCGAAGAGGATTGTGCTCCGCTTAAGCTTCCCGTCCTCTCCGAATTGCGAGAGCTCCGCCTGAATCGGAACGATCTCATCTTTGAATTTCTCCTCGGCTATCGCTTTCACCGCCTTTTGATGCGACCGGAACGCAAATCCATCCTGGTCTTCACGGGAGATGCCGAACTTCTCCGCCACCCGCTCAGCCGTATGTCCCATGGCCATATAAACTTCCGGTATCTCATCGACGATCTTCGGATTGGGGGACACCTTGAATCCGGTCATCGGCACATGGCTCATGCTTTCGACGCCTCCCGCGATGACTACGTCCGCATGGCCGAGCATGATCCTTTCGGCCGCAAAAGATATCGCTTGAAGGCCGGAGGAGCAAAAACGGTTAATCGTAATGGCGGGAACCGTCACCGGAAACCCGGCATACAGCGACATGATGCGGGCGAAGTTCAGTCCCTGCTCTCCCTCCGGCATCGCGCAACCGATGATGATATCCTCCACATCCTCCTTGTTTAGTCCAGGTGCCCGTTCAACAACGGCCTCCAACACCGCTTTGCCGAGATCGTCCGCACGGGTTTGAGCCAGACTTCCCCGTTTTGCCTTGCCCACCGCCGTCCGCGCCATGGACACAATTACAGCTTCCTTCATAAACTCACTCTCCCTCATCTATTCCTAATTCCGCAGCGGTTTGCCCTTGGTGAGCATATGCTGCATCCGTTGTCTCGTTTTCGGCTCGCCGCACAGGCTCAGAAACGCTTCCCGCTCCAAATCAAGCATGTGCTGCTCCGTCACCAGAGTACCCGGTGGAACATCCCCTCCCGCAAGCACATGGGCCAGCTTGTTGGCAATCAGCAGGTCATGATCGCTGATATATCCGCTCTCCTTCATGCCCAGCGCACCTAGTCGCAGCACCGCTTTGCCTTCCGTACCGACCACGCGCAGCTTCGTTTCGGGAATCGGCTCATACCCCGATGCGGTCATGCGGAGAACCGCTTGCTTCGCCTCGTAGATCGTATGGTCAGGATTGAGCACAACCCGGTCCGACGCTCTTAAGTAGCCCAGCTTCTTCGCATCGTGTCCACTAGTCGATACTTTGGCCGTTCCGACCGTTTCAAAGATCCGGTTGATATAAGGCTGCAGGTCCGCTTCAGGCAACCCGGCCTGCAGGCTGGCCCGCAGGGCGAGTTCCTTGCAGCCGCCCCCCGCAGGGATGAGGCCTACACCTACTTCCACCAGCCCATAATAGGTTTCCGCTGCCGCGATTACCTGATCGGCCGGCATGCAGGCTTCCACGCCGCCGCCCAAGGTCATCCGGTGCGGCGCGGCTACCACCGGTTTCTCGAAGCGTTTCAGCCGGTACATCGTGTTCTGGAACAAGCGGATAATATCATCCACTTCATCCCATTCCTCGTCCTGGGCTTCCATCAACAGCAGCATCAGATTGGCCCCGACGCAGAAGTTCTTCCCCTGGTTAGCAATGACCAGACCGTTAAAATTACTGCGGACCTCCTCGACACTCTGTGAGATCATCGCCAAAATATCCCCGCCGATCGCATTGTTCGGCGAATGAAATTCCAGACAAGCCACGCCGTCCCCGAGATCGATCAGGCTTGCTCCGCTGTTTCCTTTCACCACCTTGTTTTGTGCTTTCAGCTCCTTGAGCGAGATGACCTCCGGCGGCTGCTCCACCTGCTTATAACGTCCTTCAGAGATATGGAACAGTTTGCCGTCCTCCTTCCGATAAAAAGAGGTGTTTCCGTCCGCGATCCAGTCTTTCACCCAAGCCGGAACCGCCATCCCCTCGGCTTCCATCTTGGATACGGACCTCTCCAATCCAATCGCATCCCAGGTTTCAAACGGGCCGAGTTCCCAGTTGAAGCCCCATTTCATCGCTTCGTCGATTTCCCGCACGGTATCGGCGATTTCACCCAGCTTTTCGGCGGCATACACGAGCACCTGTTTCAATACGTGCCAGGCCAAATCCGCGTATCGGTCGCCGCCGGTCAGGAGTGCAACCGTCTTGGCCTTCGCGCCCTTCGCCAGCTTGGCGGCCTCCAGCGAACCGGAAGCCGGCTTCACCTGCGGCCGATATTCCATACTTGGCAAATCAAGAACCAAGATTTGACTGCCTTCCGGTCCCTTGACCTTTTTGTAAAAGCCTTGGCCGGATTTTTCGCCCAATCTGCTCTGTGCCACCATTTGCTTCAACACCTCGGGCGACGCAAACACGGTCTTCTCCTCTCCATTCAAAACGTTCGAATACACATTGTCCGCCACGTGAATAAAGGTATCGAGTCCGACAAGATCCAGCGTACGGAACGTTGCACTCTTCGGCCGTCCCATTGCCGGTCCGGTGACCGCGTCCACTTCCTCCACCGTATATCCTTTGCGAATCATCTCGTTAAGGGTGACAAGCAGGCCGTATGTGCCAATCCGGTTGGCGATGAAATTTGGTGTATCTTTTGCCAGAACGACGGTTTTGCCCAGCGTACGCTCACAAAACCCGCTTAAAGCCGCCACTAGCGCGGGATCCGTCATTTCCCCCGGAATGATCTCCAGCAGCTTCATATAACGGGGAGGATTGAAGAAATGAGTGCCGAGAAAATGATGACGGAACTCCAGCGACCTACCCTCTGCCATAGCATTAACGGAGATTCCGGAGGTGTTGGTGCTGACAATCGTCCCTGGCGTCCAGTGTTGCTCGACTTTAGCCAGGAGTTCTTTTTTTACCTCCAAATTTTCTACGACCACCTCGATGACCCAATCAACATCCCGGAGCTGCGGTAAATGATCCTCCAGATTCCCGGGGGTAATACGCTGAACAAAGTCGTTGTCGTAAAGGGGGGCAGGCTTGCTTTTCGCCATACCTTGAATCGCATTAACCGCCAGCCGGTTTCGCACGGCCGAGTGCCCCAGCGTATATCCTTTAGCGGCTTCCGCATCGGTCAACTTTGTCGGCACGATGTCGAGCAACAGGCAGGGAATGCCCGCGTTGGCGAGCACGGCAGCTATTCCCGAGCCCATGATCCCGGAGCCGATAACCGCCGCTTTACGAATCGGTTTAATCATATTCTGAACCCTCCATTTAAATTAAAAATTATATAAGGTGAACAAAAGAATATGATGCTGGCAAGGGAGTAAAATGATTCCGAAGAAGCTCAAAGCTTTCTGAAAGAAAGCTGCATCGGAAGCATAAGCTGTGGTCGCCTTTGGTTCAGGATCTCTACCTCTTAAGGATTAATAAAAATCAGGAAATCTGGAACCAACAGCGATCGTAGGAACATTTTACGTACTTGCCCCACATCCATTTAAATAGTTCATCTTATATAGTTAGAACACCGACATTTCGAGCAGCTCCGCGATATCCCGGGCCTGAACCTGATCCTCGACCTCCTTCATTTTGGTGCCGTCCTCCAGCATAGTGAGGCAGTAAGGGCAGGCACTGCTGATCACGGTCGGCTTCACTGCAAGCGCCTGTTCCGTGCGGGCCAGGTTGACGCGCTTGCCGCCCGTTTCCTCCATCCACATCATCCCGCCCCCGGCTCCGCAGCACATCGCGTTCTCCCGGGAGCGTTCCATCTCGACAAGCTCCACGCCGGGGATGGCCCTGAGCACATTCCGGGGCTGTTCGTATACCTCGTTATAGCGCCCCAAATAACAGGAATCATGATAAGTAATCCGCTCCTTCACTTCATGTTTAGGTTTCAGTCTGCCTTCCGAGATCAACCGGTCAAGCAGCTGCGAATGATGCCATATCTCCACGCCTTCCAAACCAAACTCGGGGTATTCGTTTCTAAACGTATTGAACGTATGCGGACAGGCGGTAACGATCTTCCTGACCCCGTATTTCTGAAAAAGAGCGATATTCTCCAGGCAAAGCTGCTGGAACAGCAGCTCATTGCCCATTCGGCGCGGCGTATCGCCCGAATTCTTCTCCTCGTTGCCAAGAATCGCGAAGCTGACGCCGGACTCCTTCAGCAGACGGACAAATGCCCGGGACACTTTACGGCTGCGCTGATCATAAGAACCCATCGAACCGACGAAGAACAAATACTCAAACTGCGGATTCTCCTTGACGGTCGGCACGCTAATCCCTTCCACTTCACCCGTCCACTTGGCCCGGTCCCCCCGGCTAATGCCCCAAGGATTACCCTGTCGCTCGATGTTGGTAAGCGCACGCTGGCCTTCCTGCGGCACGCTGCCCTGCATCAGGACGAGATGGCGGCGCAAGTCGATAATTTTGTCGACATGCTCGTTGCCGACCGGGCATTGGTCTTCGCAATTGCGGCAGGTTGTGCAGGACCAGATCTCTTCCTCCGTCATCACGTCGCCGATCAGCTCCAGAGCAACGGGATCTGTGCCCTGATCACGCTGCTGCCAGGTTTTCTTTTGCCAGTCCAGCGTTGGTCGGATATCGGTAATGCCTACGGAGTCAGAGTCATTCCACTCCACCCCGCCAGGCAGCTCCGCCGCGATTCCATGCGTGGACAGTCCGCCCGGTGCGAATGCAAACTCCGGTGCCCAAGGTGATTTCCCGGTGATGGCGGTGCCTTTTTCGGTCAAATGATCCCGCAGCTTGGTGATCAAATGCATTGGAGACAGTGTCTTACCGGTGTTCGAAGCCGGACAGACATTACTGCAGCGCCCGCACTCCACGCAAGCGTAGAAGTCCAGCATTTGCTTCTGCGTGAAATCTTCGATTTTCCCTGCGCCGAAGCTTTCCGCTTCTTCATCCTCCAGATCGAGGGACTTCAAGCGACCGACCGATTCCCGGCGCCGCAGCCCGATATTGACGGGGGCCGTAATAAGATGAAAATGCTTCGATTGAGGTACGTAAACGAGAAAGGAGAGTAAAATCAGGAGATGCAGCCACCAGAATACGTAGAACAAAACTTTCGCCGCCAAGTCGGGAAGGCCGGAGAACGCCGCGGCTATAAGCGAGGAGACCGGAGCCAGTGCCGAAGGTTCCAGGTCGAGCCATAAACGTTCGAATCCCAGTGACAACAGCACCGACAACATCAGCGAGTAAATGAAGAAGACGACGAGACTGGGTTTCCAGCCTCTTTTTAACCGGGGAAGTCTTTCGCCATAACGTCGGTACGTCGCATAACCCATGGCGATAACAATCAGCATGACCGTCAGTTCCTGCAGCAGTCCGAATACGCCGTAGGCCGGGAGCGGAAGATGTCCGCCATCCGTCAGTCCTTTCACGATCAAATCGATCGCCCCGAACTGCAAGATAATGAATCCGTAAAAAATGAAAATGTGCATAATTCCACTCTTGCGGTCTTTTAATAATTTCTTTTGCCCAAACACCTGTGCCAGAAATTCGCCCCATCCCCCTTTAAGGCGTCCGCGAAAATCCGACGGCTGCCCGAGCTTTACATAAAGGTAGCGATGATAGACGACCCTGCAAAACAAATAAATACCCCAGCCCGTCACCGCCAGAAATAAGGCCAAATTGATGATTTGCCACACCATTTCTGCCTCCACCCTTCTTCAAGACTATATAAGACGAACTATTGAAATTGATGTTAAAGCAAGTACTCCCCAGCCTGCATCATATTCCTCAGTTCATCTTATATCGTTGAAATCTCGTTAGTCCAAGCATCGGTAAGCGTTTACAAGTCGATTTTTTAAAAAGACGCCTCTATTGACAAAGCGCTTGGGTTCCCCTAAGATTAAGAAAAATGAATGAGTATTCATTCAGTTGGTTTAAATTTTAGCATTGAGGTGCCAACATGACAAGTAGAAAACAGGAAAAATTTGAAATGATTTTGGATGCAGCCGAAAAAGTCATTGCCGAGAACGGATTTCACGGGTCGCAAGTTTCCAAAATCGCCAAGGAGGCCGGAGTCGCGGACGGTACGATTTATTTATATTTTAAGAAGAAGGAAGATATCCTCATCTCCTTGTTCGAAGACCGCCTGGGTAAGCTTGTCGCCCTCTTCAATGACCACATCCAGGAGTCAAACACGGCTGCAGAAGCGCTGCACAAAGTGTGCGAAATCCATTTCACAGAGCTCGAGCAGAATGTGGCGCTGGCTTATGTGACTCAAATCGAGCTGCGTCAGAGCTCTTTGGAGCTTCGTAAGGCAATCGGCCTGTCGGTAAAGCCCTATATTCAGTTGATTGAGCATATTTTAAAAAGGGGGATCGAAGAAAAGTCATTCCGCGCCGATTTGGATACGAAGCTGACCCGTCAGCTCATCTTCGGAGCCATGGACGAGGTCGTCACATCCTGGCTCATCTCGGGAAGGAAGTATTCCTTGTCCTCCCAGGTTGAGGGAACGGTAGATTTTTTCTTGCGGGGCTTAAAGGGGTAGTTTCACATAGTCACCTTGAGACCATCGCCTATCGGACTTCAGTGCCCTTATTTCAGTAATTTTGAACGAATTAAAATTATAGTGGACGCTACAGACCTTATTCCGCAAAAATACGCTTCAATCCAGCCATTTTGGAACAAATAGCGGCTCTCCAGTCCGTAAAATATTTAAATGGCGGTTTTTCCTGCAAATAAGGTATATCCTGTCCGCTAGCCTTCACGCAAACCGATTTTTTACAAAGCTGACTCAAAGTTAATTTTTGAGAGGAGATTGTCCGCATGAACATTTACGTAATCCTGAAGCAAACCTTTGATACGGAGGAAAAAATCGTTATTCAAGACGGGCAGATTAGCAGTGACGGTGTGAAGTTCATTATTAATCCCTACGATGAGTATGCCGTGGAAGAAGCTCTACGGTTGAAAGAGCAGCACGGCGGTATCGTGATCGTCGTGTCCGTCGGCCCGGAACGGACCGCTGAAGCGTTACGGACCGCACTGGCAATGGGCGCCGATGAGGCGGTGCTGATCTCGGACGATGAGATCTCGACCGACGAATCCGGAATCGCCGCCCTGCTCGCCTCCTACTTTGGCAGCCAAAGCTATGACCTTATACTCGGCGGCTACTTCTCCGTCGACAACGGCGCTGGACAGGTCGCGGTCCGGCTGGCGCAGTTGCTGGATATTCCACATACTTCCGCAATTGTGAAACTGGATGTTTCCGGCGGTCAGGCCGTTGCCGTCCGGGACGCGGAAGGAGACAGCGAAACGGTTGAAATCTCCCTTCCTGCGCTGTTCACTGCCCAGCAAGGTCTTAATGAGCCGCGGTATCCTTCTCTGCCCGGCATTATGAAAGCCAAGAAAAAGCCGTTTCAACAGCTCGGCTTACCAGAGCTCGGCATCGATGCCGAAGCCATCGCCTCCAAGACCGAGCGGACCGCTCTGTTCAATCCACCTGAGCGCAAAGCGGGGATCATTTTGCAAGGCGGATTGGCTGAACAGGCCGCAGAGTTGGTCCGGTTGTTGAAGACCGAAGCGAAAGTCATATAGCCGACGAAACCGTTAACTTTTCGAGGAGGGATATTCGATGAGTAAAATGTTTGTAGTCATAGGGGAGACACGGGACGGTAAATTACGCCAGGTCTCCTTGGAGGCGCTTCATGCAGCGGAGTTGGCAAAAGAAGACGGCGATCAGGTGACCGCCGTTCTACTCGGATATGAACTTGACGGACCTGCGGAAGAGCTGGCCCGTTGTTTTCAAGGTCAGGTGCTTGTCGTGGATCACCCTGATTTAAAGTCCTATTTGGCTGAAACGTATATTTCCGCGCTCGCTCAAGTCTTGAACTCCATAACCGCCGACGTGGTTCTGCTCGGGCATACGACGGTCGGCCGCGACCTTGCCCCGCAGATCGCCTCTCGCCTCCAAGCTGGCCAGATCTCGGATGTGACGTTGATCGAGCAATCCGGCGGGGATGTTCTTTACACTCGTCCGCTCTATGCGGGTAAAGCTTTTGAGAAGAAGCGGCTCATTGGGGGAACCGGCATCATTACTCTGCGCCCCAACAACATCCCGCCCGCTGGACCGGCTTCCTCCCCGGCTGAAATCATCGCATTCGCTTACACGCCGGAGTCCTCCCTCCGCTCGGTGATCAAGGATGTCGTCCGCAAAGCGACTGGCAAAATCGATCTCACCGAAGCCAAGGTCGTCATCTCCGGCGGACGCGGCGTCAAAAGCGCCGATGGTTTCAAGCCGCTCGAAGAGCTGGCCGAGGTGCTGCATGGGGCCGTCGGCGCTTCTCGAGGCGCCTGCGATGCGGGCTACTGTGATTATGCCCTCCAGATCGGGCAAACCGGTAAGGTCGTTACACCGGAAATCTACATCGCATGCGGTATCAGCGGAGCGATCCAACACCTCGCCGGCATGAGTCAATCGCGTGTAATTATCGCCATTAATAAG
>DJTQ01000407.1 GCA_002439285.1 Paenibacillaceae bacterium UBA6304 | reverse complement strand
TCGGACGCCGTGGTCTTTTTTTCCGGGGCCGGAGGATTGCCCGAGGTAGTCCGTCGGACGATTTCCTTAAGTTCATCGGGAGACGGGTACCCGACATGAATTTTGAGCATGAACCGGTCCAACTGCGCTTCCGGCAGCGGATAGGTCCCTTCCTGTTCCAGCGGGTTCTGTGTGGCCAACACAAAAAAGGGCTGGGGAAGTTTCCGGGTTTCCCCGCCTACGGTAACCGTCTGTTCCTGCATCGCTTCCAAAAGCGCGCTCTGGGTTTTCGGGGATGCCCGGTTAATCTCATCGGCCAGAACGATGCTGCTGAATACCGGGCCTGACTGAAAGACCATATCCGCCGCGCCCTGTGGACCGAAGGTGATGACATTCGTGCCGGTAATATCGCTCGGCATTAAGTCCGGCGTAAACTGGATTCGCGAAAAAGACAAGTCCAGCGTATCTGCAATCGTCTTCACGAGCACGGTTTTGCCTAGTCCCGGAATCCCTTCAAGCAAGACATGTCCGCCCGCAAAAATGCTCCAAAGCATCTGTTCCACGACCTCCTGCTGTCCGACAATAACGCGTGAAATCTGCTCGCGTACTTGGTCGATCGCATTGCTCCACGATTTTACCTGGGCTGACGCTTCCAACATCACAAATCTCCTCCTCTTGTTTCGGCTTACGGGCCGGGATCGATCTCCGTAAAATAGTTCTCCACCAGACTTTGCATACTTTGCGGAAGATCCCTCCGCTCCAGGGAACGTTTCGCCTCCGTAGCGTAGTCGCTGTATACCTCTTCATAAGGACGGCTTACCCCGTCGAATACGGGAGAATCCCCGCCTTTTTGCACACTGCCTCCCGTGCTTGGTCCTCCGTCGACCTGTACATTACCGCTTCCTTTCAGGTCGCGCGGGGTGGTCACCAGCGTCCGGCCGCCGCTGCCAAGGCCGGCACCGGGTCCCTGGCCCGCACCTTGTCCCGAGCCTTGCCCAACACCTTGACCTTGGCCCGATCCACTACCGCTACCGCTACCGTTGCCGGTCCCACTTCCACTGCCGTTGCCAGTTCCAGTTCCGTTACCGGTTCCCGCGCCAGCGCCGGGGTTCGAACCGGCACCCTCCGGCCCGCCCGAGCTCTGGCCGGCTCCGGGATCGCCACCTCCTTCGCCTCCGCTGGCATACGCATCTCCGGCGGCAAGCTGCTCGGCGCTGCCTCCCATGCTCCACGTGTCGGACACGGCAAGGCCCGAAGCTGCCATGTTCTCCGCCAATCCCATCCCCTGCTTCGCCAAAGCGGAAGCCAGGGCGGCGGCAGCTTCAGCCTGCCCGGACTCCGCATCGGACGCCCGGAGTTGCTGCTTCAATGCTTCAGCCAGTTGCTCCAGCGCCTGATCGCTCTTCACCTGATCTCCGCTCTCGATCGCTGAAGCCGCCTGCTTCAACGCTTCCGCCAGCCGCTTGGCATCGGCATCGCCTTCCGGAGCCGATTTGGCAATCTGCTCGAGGGCGTTAGCCAAGCTTTGACGTTTTTCCGGGGACAAGCCCGGCTGTTTCTGCCGAAGCTCGTCCATTTTTTGATTCAGATCACTGGCATCCTTTTGCTCCAATGCGGACGCCAGGCCTTCGGTGGCATGGTGATTCTTCCAATTCGCGAGCCACTCTCTACTCTGCTGCTGTTTCAAATCCAGCTTTTCCTGCATTTCCTTCAGCCGCTGCATCGCCTCTTCCACATTATCCAACGCTTCGGCAGGCTCCTTGCTCCGATCCAAAGCTTGGCGCAAATCCGCCAGCTCCTTGGAAAGAGCATCCTTAGCCAAAGGTTCCAGCTCTTTGGTCTCGAGTTCCTGGATCCGCTTGCCGGTCTCCTCTTGCTGGGCTTGAATCCATTCCTTTTCCTTACGATGCTGATCGAGCACCTGATCCATCGGATTAGGAAGCACAATGAGCAAGATGATCGCCAGCACGCCCGATGCGAAAGGAATCCACCAATACCGGCGGCGAGGCAGCGGCAGCCGCTGTTTAAGATCCAGCACATAGGCTGCTCCATGCTCTTCCGCCTGTTTGCGCTGCAAACGCACCGGAAGCGAATCCTCTCCGGCAAAGGCAAGCGCCGTCGCCATGTAATCCTGTCTTTCTTTTCCCGCTTCCGGAGTGTCCATCTCACGGGCGGCTTCCGCTAGCGGGATTTTACGCAGGCGTCCCTGCAGCCAACCCGCCGCAGTCAGTATGACCAGGCTTCCCAGCGCATAGAATATAGCGCCTTCCATGGGCCAAAGCCTGCTTGCCGCAAGCCAAAGGGAGGCGGCAACGAGCCCGGCCAAACAACCGTAGCTGATTCCGGCCAGTTCCCGAAACCATTGCAGCCGCCGGCGCACCCTGTTTAATTGACGGTTTAATTGTTCTATTTTTGCCGCCTCCTCTCTTAACTTTGGTTCCTCCCAATTATCTTAATTAGGTTAAATGCCCTCGTCCGGCTCTACCTGCTCTATCGGCTGCGCCTGAACGTTCTTGCGCGGCTTTTGCTTCTTTCCTCTCACCGGCCGGATACGGCGGATGGCGATCCATAGGAATATGAGAATTAATACACTTTAAACAATAATAAATTCCTGCCACAATTCGATAGGCGCCGAGGATTGAAGATTGCTCCCCTGTACCAGAAAGGCCGATTTCGAGAACGACGGCTCGAAAATGCTGATCAGCGCCCCTGCAGGATTAAGCCCGAGCAGATAGCCCACCCACGAATAGGCCCGCACCGGTGCGCCGGAATTGTAATAGCTCACTCGGTCTATACTCATCGCAAACAGATAAGCCAGCCCGGTCACCAGAAAGATTACAAGACCCACACCGTACGTCATGATCACCGACAGTATCGTTCTCTTTAACAGGGTGGAGAAAAAGACGCCGATCGACCCGAGCAGCAGCATCACGAACAAATAGAACAGGAACACGGACACCAGTTGACTCGGCGATACTCCGCCATATAAAAACACGATGCTATACACCGGCAAGGTTGAGAGGATAATCAGTGTCATAAAGCTCAGCGAGGATACCAGCTTGCTTAAAACGATCGTAGCCGAGCTTTGCTGTGTCGTCAGCAGCATATTCAAGGTTTGTTTTTCCCGTTCCCCGCTGATCACCCCCGCCGTCAGCGCGGGAGTCATAAACGCAATCAATACGAGCTGGGCAATACTTAATGCGTAGAACATCATCCGGCTCACCCCGGAATCGACTCTGCCGCTTTGCATTCCGCTGCCGGATGTCATCACGTAAATGATGCCCATCGCGAGGAGTCCCATCACCAGCACATACGCAAATATGGAAAAAGCAGATTTGGGGGTGCGCATCC
Organism: Paenibacillaceae bacterium UBA6304; assembly: GCA_002439285.1. Classification (GTDB taxonomy): domain Bacteria; phylum Bacillota; class Bacilli; order Paenibacillales; family Paenibacillaceae; genus Fontibacillus. Next base: position 7,831 of record DJTQ01000407.1, on the reverse strand, counting down.
GCAAGGTGATTTCCTTGCCGAGCACGGGATTAATGAGCACTTTACGCCATTTGTTCATGGTCGGCTCCCCCTTTCGTAATCTCAAGGAATACGTCCTCCAGATTGCTTTGCGCCTCATGAAAAGATACGACCTGGTACCCGGCTGAAATCATGCCGCCAAGCAACCGGGACTGTTCGGCGTCGCCGCCGCCGAAGTGCACGTGAACGCCGGTCTCGTCGTGGAGAACCTGACTGACATGCGCTTCGTCCCGAAGCCGCTCCGCCAGTTCCTCCGCCCGTTCCAGCACACGGATATGGAGCACTCTTTTTACTCTAAGCCGGTTTTGAATCTCACTCACTTTGCCTTGGGCAACCATGACCCCATGCTCGATCACGCCGATCTCATCCACCATTTCCGCAAGCTCCGGTAAAATATGCGACGAAATGATGATCGTTTTGCCCATCAGTTTCAATTCCTTCAGAATTTCCCGCATTTCAATCCGGGCACGGGGATCGAGCCCCGAAGCCGGCTCATCCAAGATGAGCACATCGGGATCATGAACAAGACAGCGGGCCAGACACAGGCGCTGTTTCATGCCCCGCGACAAACTATCTACATAGGCATCCTTTTTGTCGCTTAAATTGACAAGCTCCAGCAACTGCGGGATCAATTGGTCCCGCTCCGCCCGGGGAATCCCGTAGCTTGCGCCGTAGAAATGCAGATATTCCGTCGTCTTGAATTGATCATATACTCCAAAAAAGTCCGGCATGTAGCCGATTCTTTTACGAACCTCATGCGGTTGTTCGGTCACTTCGAATCCACCGACCTTAGCGCTTCCCGAGGTAGGTGCGAGCAAGGTGGCCAAAATGGACATTGTGGTGGTTTTTCCGGCTCCGTTCGGACCCACGAAGCCGAATACGGTTCCTTTAGCGATAGAGAGATTTACGTTTTTAAGGGCATCAAACCCACCGTATGTTTTCGTCAAATTTTGAATTTCTATCATTTGCCGGCCTCTCCTTTCAAGGTGATTTCAGGGAGGTCAAAGGAGTCCCACGCTCCGGCCGTGAGTTTTATTTTGAGATACCCGTCCATTAAATAGGAATTTGCGTTTGTCGTAAACTTGGCATGAAACTTGTTGCCCGGACCCAGATCCTCCCAAGCCCCGCTATCCTGGTTCCATATCTTGACGGTAGTTTGCTCTCCCTGATAAGTCCAGCGCAGTTCCAGATTAGTATAGTGAACATTCTCGTTTTGCGGCAGCTCATACTCGAGCGTCATGTCCCCCGGCGATAAATTGACCCTCCCCGCTCCTTCGACACTCCATTCTTTGGAGGTTGTTTCGGTAATTCTTGCCCCGATCAGCCCAAATGGAATCGTCAGTTCGCCATTATTGGTGAAGCTTGGCGCAAAGGACTGCACGAACATGTTCAACTGCTCAGAGGCAGGTACTTTGCCGTTCACTTGATAATCATCCAGTGCCGCTTTGTTCCAAGCAATGAATACGGGATTGTTGGAAATTAAGCCACGCCCCATATATTGATTGATCATTCCGCGTTGGCGTTCGAGCAAATAATCATTGTTTCTCCCATTGGTTTGAGGGAATAAAGCGGAACCGTAATCTTGATATACAACGGAGGAAGTGGAGACGGGAACTGTAACCGATTTTCCTTGCGGAAGCTCGCCTAACTCGTAAATTTTTCCGCCGCTCAGCAAAGCTCCATCGCTCAAATCACCGTTGGTTCCGTTTGTAACCGTCCCTTGTAAGTTGCCTTTGGCATCGTAAGAAGCTTCAATCTTCACCGCCCCGGACTTGGTCGTCTCCGACTTACTTAGCCACATCTTGGCGATCGAGCGGTGCGTCATATCTCTCAATTTGACATCTGTTATCTCTGGATTCACTCGGACCATTTGCCGATTGGAACCCCCGGATTGCCCGCCTCCCAAAACCCCGTCCTCTCGCGTAACGGAAACGTAGGTGCCGGCCGGGAAGGTCAAATTATAGGTACCGCCGCGCGGCACAAACAAGGCGGTAGCTGTAGACCGTGTGGCCTGTCCTTGCCCGTCGAGTTCCACAATGTTGAGCGTATGTGTACGTACGCTTGATTTGCCTGAAGTACCGGCAACGTAGATACCCGCACTGGCGATAACTGCAATGAGCGGAATAAGCCCCCAAGCCCACTCCCGCTTATCAAACTTCTTGAGCACATAATATAATACGGGAGCTACAATGATGGCGTAGCCCAGCAACAGCCACAGCAGCAATGTAAACGGAGGCAACGTCAAGGACGGGAACAGATCCAGCAAGTAGCTTACACCTGACATCATATTCGTCCCGGAGACTCCGCCTCCCATTGTGCCGGAATTCGCCGACAATTCTTCTTTTAGCACCGTATTCCATACCTCTGCATGTCCGCCCCAGCTATGCAGGGGTTCCATTGCCATATCATAGGCTGCATAAACAACCCTGCCATTCCCTGCGGTCGAGGAAGCAAACAAGGGCAGGGATTCGGAAGAAATTTCCGCACGGGCCCCATCTTTCACTGTCGCAGAGGATACCGGAAAAGATTCGCTTAAGGACAGCGGCTTACCTCCGATTTGTATGAGTTCCTGCAAAGAACGTACATCTGCTCCGCCTTTAAATTCCACAGGAGACAGGTCCTCGAAGCCTTGGGCTGTTTTCGCGTAGCCTTGGCCCCCGCCTAGCACTAGCGTCCCTCCCAGATTCACCCATGACCGAACGGCATCTATTTGCTTGTCGTTCAGCGAGTCCGTCGGATAATTGTTCAGAACGAGTACATCCAAGGTGGAGAGCAGCACTCCTTCTTCGGGGATTTGCTCGCCCTTTAACGGAATGATGGCTGCATTATTCCCGTTTCCATTCAAAGCCGCCAAAAAATTCATGCTGTCCGGATCAGCCGCCAAAACACCAATTAACGTTCTTGGATAGCCGGTGCTCTGCAGGTACGGATTGCCTGTGGCGAAAGGAATATATTCGCCCGACTCCGCGGAGCCTTCATAAAAGCGAATTTCATTGTTTTTACTATTAAAACCGTTCCCCAAAATCCCGAATGTGATGGCCTTGGTCGTTCCTGCCGGCAAATCCACCTTTTTTACATGGGATACGCGGGTCCCGGTATAAGGTTCCTCGACCTGTACCACAAGCTCCCCAGACACGTCCGTGTCACTGTTTAGCGTAATGGTCAGCGGGCTCCATTCATTCGTTTTCACATTGCCGTCAAAGCCGACTTCGCTTTGAATGCTGATTGACGGTCCAGCCGCATATGCGGGCTGCGGAACCCAAGTACCGAGCCCGATCAAGGCCGCAAGGACGAACAGTACAAAGGCTGAGCAGCGTTTTATTGATAAAAGCACAAAACGTTCCCCCTCTTTCGGATATGTATTTTCCTGAATCCCTTCATACCATTAACGATAACCGGGATAAAAAAGTTACCCCGAAAACAAAACCGCGCGGCATGAAGTGGAGTCTGCCGCGCGGTTAAAAGTCTACATTAATTCCATTTTTAGTTGAATACGACGGTTTTGTTCTGATGCACGAGGATCCGGTCTTCAATATGCCATTTAACGGCTCTCGCCAGAACCACCCGCTCGATGGTACGGCCGATCCGTTTCAGTTCGCTGACATTGTCGCGATGGCTTACCCGCTGAACGTCCTGTTCGATGATCGGTCCTCCATCGAGTTCCTCCGTAACGTAGTGGGCGGTTGCGCCGATGATCTTTACGCCGCGGTCGTACGCCTGGGCATACGGTTTACCTCCCACAAATGCTGGAAGGAAGGAGTGATGGATATTAATGATCCGGTTCCGGTACGGCTGAATCAGCGCCGGAGACACGATCTGCATATATCTTGCCAACACGATCAAATCGACCTTCCCGTTGACCAAATCAAGCTGCGTCTGCTCGGCTTCCGCCTTGGTATCCGGCGTAACCGGGATATGATGGTACGGAATGCCGAAGGATTCCACATATTCCTTCATGTCGGGATGGTTGCTGACGACCATCGAAATTTCCGCATCGAGATCCCCCGCCTGCCATTGCCACAGAAGTTCGACCAAGCAGTGGTCTTCCTTTGAAACGAAGATGGCCAGCTTTTTCTTCTGACTGAGTTGATACAGATTCCACTGCATTTCGAATTTGTCCGCGATTGTCATAAAGTCGGACTTTAATCCATCTACCCGGTCTTCAAGCTGTTCCAGATCAAACTCGACCCGCATAAAAAACATGCCGCCCTCCGGATCCATCGTATACTGATCGGATTGGACGATATTCGCGCCGTGCTGATGCAGAAAATGCGAAACCGCGGCCACGATGCCCGGGCCGTCCGGACAGGATATCAGCATCCGGGCCCGATTGTTCTCATAAGGTTTGACGGGGCGTCCGCCCGTTTTCACGTGTGTATCCATCGTTTTCCAAATCCCCCTGTGTCTTGTGTGTAACCATTTCGTTGATAGCAAATACGATCAGTGCCCTGTAGACAGCCAAGCCAGCAGGCGCTGATTGACTTGCTCCTCGGTATAATCCGGGAACAAATTTGCTGCGGTTACGAGATCGTACAACCGTTCCATCGGCTCGCGCGGATCGGCCTTTTTCGCTTTGGCGTCGTTCTTGAGTAGGTTCCACGTATCCAGCACAAATGCCCGTGGATGGATATCTTGTCCGGCAAAAAACGCCCCAAGTTGCTCCACCTCGGTCAGCACGTTTTCTCCAAAACGGGCGGCAAGTTCGCCGCGGAGCAATGCGATTTCCATTTCGTACATCGGGCGCTGGGTTTTGGCGTCTTTGCCCACCCAAGGCGTCTCGAGAATGAAAGGCCGTCCTTGCAGCGCCTCATGGTGCACGACCCGGTTGATCGCTTCAAAGCCGATCCATCCGGTACCGATTGGAGTATGGCGGTCTTTGTGGGCGCCGATCGGATTTTTGCTGTCATTGATATGAACAATCGCCAACCGGTTAAGTCCGATAAGATCATCAAATTGGCGAAGCACGCCGTCGAGATCATTCACGATATCATAGCCGGCGTCATGAATGTGGCAAGTGTCCATGCAAATCGTCAGCCGCTCATTATGCTGCACTTTATCGATGATCGCCGCAATTTCCTCAAAGCTGCGTCCGACCTCAGTACCTTTTCCCGCCATCGTCTCAAGCGCAATGTTGACGTCCGTTTCATTCGTGCCGTTCAGCACCTCATTTAAGCCTTCCGCAATCCGCTGCACGCCGTATTCGGCGTCCTTATCGGTAAAAGCGCCGGGATGCAGCACGATGTTACGAACACCAAGCGCATGGGTCCGGCGAATCTCTTCCTGTAAGAAATCGACCGCTAACTGATACGTATTCGATTTGTAAGATCCGAGATTAATAATGTAAGGGGCATGGACGACGATTTCGTCGATTCCGGCTGCAGCCATCGCCGCTTTGCCCGCTTCGATATTCATCGATTCGATCGGTTTACGCCGCGTATTTTGCGGTGCACCGGTATATATCATAAACGAGCTGGAGCCGTAGGAAGCGGCCTCCGAAGTTGCACTTAACAGCCCTTTATCCGAGAACGAGACATGGGAGCCTATTTTAAGCATTTTCTTTTCCCCCTTTTGGACAGTAAATCGCTAAACAACCCTATTTTATCTTGAAAGTCGAAATAAAGCTAGCCGAAGGAAACAATGTTGAAGTATTTGAAATGGTCCTTATAGATATTATATGAGATTCTATGGAAGTGTCGAAATAATCTTGGAAATACGGTATAATTTTTATCAATTAAAAATATCACAAGAAGAGTATCGAGGTGTAAAGTCCATGCTGAACAAGGCTTTGCTGTTAATACTCCCGCTGTCTTCAGAGGGACCGAGCAATTTATTCTTAAACAGTATTGTCTTCTGGGGATTCATACTACTCGGAATGATGGTTATCGGCGGATTTTTTATGTTTCGCAAATTTTTAAAGGTTCTGCCTAAGGCGGACGGCAAATCCAAACTGGACTGGCAGAATCACTGGGTCGAAGCTAGCCGCCACTTGTGGGGTGAAGAAGCCAAAGCTTTCTTAACTATGCTCGTACAGCCTGTGCCCGGCCCCTTCAGAGATATTGCCAAGCATTCGATTGCCGCGGAAATCGGCAGAATCGCCCTGGAGGAGAAAGCTTCCGAAGTAACCCAAGATCACTGTATCAAAGGTTATATTTCGGCAACCCCAAAAAGAGACAACAAGTTCCTGATTCATTTTCTGGAGAAAAATCAGATCGATTACCAGCCTTACCAACACTTGATGAACAAATAATCGCGGCGCAAAACGGCATCCGGCCTGACAACCCTAGGTACGGATGTTTTTGCATTTATTTAGGGTGAATTGCTGAAATTGGCGTGAGGAGAGAGTACGCAAAATGTTCCAGCGCGTGCCTATTACTACAAGGGGAGATATGCTGCATGAAATGTGTCATATTCGGGGGAACCGGCTTTATCGGCCAGGCATTGACGAGTTATTGGTTAAAGGAAGGTCATGAAGTGATGATCGTCTCCAGAAAAAAGGGTAGCGTCGCTAAAGGATCGGCGGACAGTCCACCTGAACCGGCCTATTGGACTTGGGACGAGCTAGGAACAGACCCTTCCCCACTTGAAGGCGCGCGTGTCTATGTGAATCTCGCGGGAGCAACGTTAAGTCAGCGCTGGAGTCACAAGGCCAAACAGAGCATTCTGGAATCCCGGTTAAAAACAACCCGTGAGGTGGCGCGGCTGAGCAGGATATTCACTTCGGGACCGGAGGTTATCGTCCAGGCATCCGCAGTGGGAATCTACGGGACATCCCTTACTCGTGCATTTACTGAAACCCATCGCCAGGAGCAGAGGAATAGCGACTTTCTCTCCAGCGTGACGGAGCAATGGGAAGCCGCCGCAGATGAGGGGTTCAAGGACACACGGCTCGTGAAACTTCGAACCGGAGTCGTTCTAGGCAACCATGGGGGTGCTTTCCCGTTGATGCGACTTCCATTCCTGCTGGGGGTAGGCGGAAAAATCGGCAGCGGCAGGCAGTGGGTACCTTGGATTCATCTGCATGACCAGGTCCGGTTAATCGACTTTTGCGTCAAACACCCCTCATTATCCGGTCCGGTAAATGCGGTCAGCCCTAACCCTGCTTCCAATAAACAATTCGGTTCTTGCATCGCCCGTCTCTATCGCCGCCCGGACTGGCTCCCTTTGCCGGGGCCAATGCTGAAGCTCCTGCTCGGAGAAATGTCGTTATTGCTGCTGGAAGGACAAAAGGTGATTCCCGAAGCCGCACTCCAGGCAGGCTTCACCTTCGCTTACCCCGGATTGGAGGAAGCTTTGACTGAATTGAAATCAAGGAAATAGTCCTGCAAGGTCAAATTTTCGATTTGGTGAGCAAATACAAAAAATAAGGGGCGCCGATGACGGCTACCACGATGCCGGTTGGAATTTCAGCCGGCTGAAAGACCCATCTTCCCAGCGTGTCGCCAACGATCACCAGGAGACCGCCCGCGAGCGCGGAGGCAGGAAGCAGATGTTCATGCTTCGGTCCTACGAGGCGTCTGGCCAAATGCGGCGCGATCAGGCCGACGAACGCGATTCCGCCGCCGACTGCGACCGAGGCACCGGTCAGACCGACCGCTGCGGCCAGCAGTCCTAATCTGGAACGCTCGATTGAGGCGCCCAGACCTGTCGCCGTCTGATCGCCGAGGCTTAGCACATTCAATGCGCGGGCGCGAATAAATACATACGGCATTAAAATAAGGATCCAAGGCAGCAATGCCAACACATACTTCCACGACGTTCCCCAAATGCTCCCCACCAGCCAAACCTGCAGCATTTGATAGTCTTCCGGACGCAG
>DJTQ01000112.1 GCA_002439285.1 Paenibacillaceae bacterium UBA6304 | reverse complement strand
CACGCGGGCCGAGGAGAAGCTGTTCCTCTCCTGCGCGCAGATGCGCACGCTGTTCGGCCGCACCACGGCGAACCCGCCGTCGCGCTTCCTGGAAGAGATTCCCGAGGAACTCAAGGAAGACACAGGCATGGAGCGCGACCGCTACCGCCGGGGGGCGGGCATCGGCGGCGCGTACAGCGGCCGCGGCTTCGGCGCCAGCGGCGGCAGCAACTTCGGCCACCGCGGCGGCGGGGCCGAAGCACCAGCCTTGCGGCCTATCCCAGGCGGCCGCAGCGGCAACGGGCCTAGCGGCGGCGTCACCGTGACGGTACCGGGCATGTCCGGTACCTCCGGCGGAGCGTCCGCCGTGCGGAAAACGCCGGGCGCCGAGGGCTCCGGCGGCGGCTTCAGCGCCGGCGACAAAGTGTCGCACGGCAAGTGGGGCATCGGCACCGTCGTGGCGATCAAAGGCTCCGGTAACGACACGGAGCTGCAGATCGCCTTTCCGGCGCCGGTCGGCGTGAAGCGCCTGCTGGCGGGCTTCGCTCCGATCACAAAAGTGACGGAGGAGTAGGTGGGCCGCAGCAACGCAGACGGGTCTGCGGTGTGCGGCGATCCGCAGACAAACTGCAGGCAGGCGGAGCTATGAGGTGGCTTAAGGTGGCTCAGCACCTTCGCCCGTCGGTCATCCCATTTTCCCTTCTAGTCGGTCTGCCAATAGCGGTCATTTTGGGCCCTATTTTGTCGATTTTAGATCCAGACGGGGGAATAAGGGACTTTTTGGGCACTATTTCTCATTAAATCACCGGTTTGTGGGCGATACGACCACTTTTCGACAGATTAGCGCCCTTTTTGACCGCTATTTAGCCTGGATCGACTGCAAAGGCGAAAATAAGGCCTCAAAAGTCCTCTATTACCTAGCGCACACAAGTTCCCCAGGCGCATCTGAGTTACCTAGCACATTCGAGTTACCCAGGCGTATTCAAGTTACCCTAGCGCATTCGAGTTACCCAGGTGCATTCAAGTTACTCTACTTACTTTGTGTGTGCCACCCGCCTGCTGCGCTTCCCTTAACTTGGTTGCAGGCGAAGAAGTAAATTGAATCGAATCGGAAGAGGCCCCGGAATCCCCGGGTCCCTCCGTTTTCATACATATAAGGAGGGTTGTCCCCATATGGATGCTATGCAAAGAATGGAACAGCTTGTTGAGCAGTTGAATCAGTACAGCTATCACTACTATACTTTGGACCAGCCGCTTGTCAGCGACAAGGAGTATGATGTGCTGTACGACGAATTGGTCGCCTTGGAGGCGGAATCCGGAGTCCAGCTCCCCGATTCTCCTACGCTTCGGGTGGGCGGTGAATTGCTGCAGGGCTTCAAGCCGCATAAGCATTTGGCTCCGTTATGGAGCCTCGGCAAAGCGCAGAATGAAGAGCAACTGATCGACTGGAATAACCGGGTCCAGAAATTAGTCGCCGATTACAACAGCAAACATCCCGACAACCCGCTGCCCCAGCCCACGTATGTAGTGGAGCTTAAATTCGATGGCCTTACGCTAAATCTGACCTACACCGATGGCAAGCTGGTGCAGGCCTCCACACGGGGGAACGGAACCGTCGGCGAAGGCATTCTGGCTCAGGTTAAGACCATCCGCTCCGTCCCGCTGACAATTCCGTATAAGGACGGTACGATCGAGGTGCAGGGCGAAGGCATCATGAATTTATCCGTCCTTGCCAAATATAACGAAACCGCGGCTGAACCGCTCAAGAACGCGCGCAACGCTGCGGCGGGAGCTCTCCGCAACCTGAACCCGCGCACGACGGCGGAGCGGAAGCTGAGCGCTTTTTTCTACAATGTAGGTTACTCTGAAGACATTCAGTTCAGCGATCATCAGGAAATGATGGCCTTTCTCAAAGAGAACCGCTTCAAGGTGAACCCTTACGTAACTTATCATCAAAGCTTTGAGGAAGTGATGGGCGTGCTGCACGCGATCGTGGAACAGCGCTCTTCGCTGGACTATCTCATCGACGGAGCCGTCATCAAAATCACCGACATGCGCACCCGCGAAGCACTGGGCTATACCGACAAATTCCCGCGCTGGGCGGTCGCGTTTAAGTTTGAGGCTGAGGAGACGACCACCGTTCTGGAGTCGGTAACCTGGAACGTGGGACGCACCGGCAAAATCACGCCGCTGGCGAAGGTGGAAGCTGTTGAGCTCGCCGGGGTCACTGTGCAGAACTGCACGCTCAACAATGTGGGCGACATCGAGCGTAAGAACCTGAAATTCGCGCTGGGCACGCGCGTGTTCATCCGCCGCTCCAACGACGTCATTCCGGAAATCCTCGGCAAAGTGACCGAGGAACAGGACGGCGAAGAGATCGTTTACCCGGAAAACTGCCCAGCTTGCGGCTTTCCTTTAGAGCAACGCGGCGCGCATCTGTTCTGCAACAACCGGCTGGATTGCAAACCGCAGATCGTCAGCCGGATCACGCATTTTGCATCTCGCGACGCGATGGACATCGAAACGTTCAGCGAGAAGACGGCGGAACAGCTCCATGATGAACTTAACGTACGTGAGCCCGCTGAGCTGTATACCCTGTCCTTTGAGGACTTGATCAAGCTGGACCGTTTCGGAGAGAAAAAGGCGAACAATCTGCTCCAGGCCATTGAGCAGAGTAAGGGACGTGACCTCGCCTCTTTCCTGTTTGCTCTCGGCATTCCGAACACCGGCAAGTCGACAACGAAGGTGTTGGCCGACCATTTCCGCGATTTGTCCGCGATCATGGCCGCCACCGTCGAGGAACTGACCTCCTTGCCGGACATCGGCGGCATTGTGGCCGAGAGTATCGTTTCGTTCTTTGCCGATCCATTTATGCAAGCCGGCATCCAAAAGATGCTGTCCCTCGGCGTAGAAGCTAAGGCCCCGGAGGTCGCGGCCCCGGTGACGGATTCCTTCTTCTCCGGCAAAACGGTCGTGCTGACCGGCACCTTGCATTTGCTCGGCCGCGACGAGGCGACCGAGCGGCTGGAAGCGCTCGGCGCGAAGGTTACAGGCAGCGTCTCGAAGAAGACGGATCTGGTCATCGCCGGCGAGAAGGCCGGAAGCAAACTGGCCAAAGCCCAGGAACTCGGAATTCCGGTGATCGAGGACGAGAACGAGTTTATCCGGCTGCTGAACGGCGGCGAGTAATAGTAGTACGTTACGAGCAGGAGAGGGAAACTCCGGGCTTGCAGGATCCTTGCGGAACCTCAAGTCCGGAGTTTTTTTGTGCAAAGTGACTCTGGTCATTGAAGCGTCGGGGACTTCCTTTCATGATGATAAGTGCCATCGAAAGGCCCAGCCTTTCGGAACTTAGTAAATTAGAAACAAAGGATGGGAACGGATACGATGAATCTTGATGCAGTCCAACTCCAATGGAAGCCATCGCGCTTTAATGCGCAGAGCGATAACGACGAAGACGGTCTGGTGCTTTACAACAGCTATACGGGAGCAATCGCTTCTTTTTCGGGAGAAGAAAGAAACCGGGTTTTGGAATGTCTTCGGCCCGAAGGAGCCGTTGGTGATCACGATGCGGAGCTTCGTTCAGGACTGATCGAGCACGGATTTCTGGTCAGAGGAGATACGGATGAACTCCGTCGGGCCATGTTCCTCCATCAATCGATGCATGCTCAGGATACGATGCATTTGGTTCTTTTGGTAACCGAGGCGTGCAATTTCCGCTGCAACTATTGTTACGAATCCTTTCCGCGGGCCTCGATGCGTCAAGAGGTCATCGAAGGTTTGGAAGCGTATATGGAAGATCGCGCAAGAACGCTGAATCGCCTGACGATTAGCTGGCATGGCGGCGAGCCGCTGCTCGTTCCGCATATTATCGAGCGGCTGTCCCGCTCTTTTATGGCTTCCTGCGAGCGGAGCGGGGCGATCTACGGCGCTGAAATGTCAACCAACGGCTATTATTTGACCCGGGAGCGTTTCGAACAGATGCTGGATCTGCAGGTCGAGCGGTTTATGGTGACGTTGGACGGCGAAGGCGCGGTGCATGATACCCGCCGTGGACTTCATGGAGGTGGCGGAACCTATCAAACCATCGTCGACAATTTATTGTCCATAAAAGAAGTAGACCGTCCATTTGAAATCAATTTGCGCGTCAATTTCGATAACAGTAATCTGGACTCCGTCTCCCGGTTTATTCCCGTGCTGCGGAATATGTTCGGGGATGACCCCCGGTTTAAAGTGTATTTCCGCCCCGTCGGCTGCATGGGAGGGGAGAATGACCTGAACCTCCCGGTGTGCGATGAGCGGACCAAGGATATTAAGATCTGGGAGTTCAATAAGCAGGCTATTGCGGAAGGCCTTACCGTGAGCTCGTTTATATCGGATACTTTACTTCCCACAGGCGCCGTATGTTACGCGGCAAAACCAAATTCGCTGATCGTCGGCTCCGACGGCTTGCTATATAAGTGCTCGGTCGCACTGGAGCAGGACAATAACCGGCTGGGCCGGATTCACCGGGACGGAAGACTGGATCTGGATTACGACAAACTGGCGCTTTGGACCACTTCGGGAGAAGAAACCGATAAGGACTGTCAGGCTTGCTTCTTCCGCCCGGCTTGTCAGGGCAATCATTGTCCTTTATTCCGCATGCGCACTGGTCAGCGTCCGTGTTCTTACGAAAAACGCCAAATCAAGCGGGCTCTCCAGACGATCTGGCTGCAAAATGAAGCGGATGAAGCTCGGCATTCTAGCTGAAACTCAATAACCATGTTCATTTATTTTTTCAAGGAGGTGAATCATTGTGAAGGTTATCCGTTCCGCAGCTCAGGCTGCATTAGTAAAAACAGGCCGTGTCTCGAAATCGGTTCCAGGTAATTTGAGCTAAAGTATGTTGTAGTTATGATCCCCTAGCTGGTAGCGGCGGGGGATTTTTTGTCTCTGTAACTTTCATATCCCTAAAACGTTCCATTCAAGAGGAGTATCCATTTTCTGGAGGGGATGTTGATGAAGGGGAGTAATGTGCTGAAATTGGGATATGTATTGCCGTTGCTGGCGATAAGCATGAGCCTTGTAGCGGGATGCGCCGGTAGCGAACCGACGGGGAAGCCGCATCCGAAGACCACGTTAAAGGTGCTGTTTTCAGATGAGGATTATTTTTTCGGGCAATATGGAGATTTGTATGCGATGAAGAACGGGAATGTAAATATTGAAGTCGTAGACACTCAGGGATTACGCAATAACTTGGAAGGCAGAACCTATGATGAAGCCCTGGATGAATTGATCAAGCAAGAGCGGCCGGATATTCTTATGCTCCGTACGGATGTCTTTGAACGGTATGCGGGCGCAGGCAAATTGGCCGAACTGGATCCCCTGCTTGGAAAAGACAATTACAGTATGAATGACATGCTTCCTGGTCTGGTCGATGCGCTGCGTGAACTCGGTGGAGGTAAATTATATGGACTTCCCGCCTTTTTTTACGGGAGCGCCGTATATTACAACAAAGATTTGTTCGAGAAGTATGGAATTGAACCGCCTCATGAAGGGATGACCTGGCAAGAGATTGTGGATTTGGCCCGCCGCTTTCCGGTGGATGGGGAGGAATCAGAACGGGTTTACGGTTATGGAGAGGAATATTCCATGTCTTTTGAGTATTTGCTCCTGATGTTCTCCCAGGCGGAAGGCTTAACCTATGTAAATCCCGATACCATGAAGGTGACGATCGATACGGATGCTTGGAAAAAAGTTTATGAGCTTGCGCTTAGCGCATATCACTCGGGTGCATTTTACGGCGCTGTTGATGAGGATAGGCCATACATGATAACAGCCAAGGAATCGATGCTGCGCGATCCCTTTATTATGGGACGTGCCGCCATGACGGTTAATAGCTCCCGTTTTCTCCAGCAATTAAAGGAGGCGGAAGAGATGATCAAAGACTACGCCCCTTTTGAAGTCGGCATCGTACCAGGCCCTGCGGATCCAGCGGATCGGGAGACGACCCGGGAAATCAGTCTTGGAGATATTACGGCTATTAGCGCTAATTCGGCAAATCCGGAGGCGGCATGGGAATTCTTTCGATTCTTACACAGTGATGAACTGGCTGCGATCAAATCCAAAACGCTCTTCAGTTTGACATCTCGCAGAGATGACAATATGGATTATAAGGGGATCAACCTCGATGCATTCTACGCGTTAAAGCCAAAGCTAAATCGGAGCAATACGGGAATGAAACAGCTTCCGAAATCTTTTTCCAGTGAATTTCAGAGCATCCGCAGCCGTGAAGCCGAGCGCTTGCTAAACAAGGAGAAGTCTCTGGAGGAAGTTTTGAGGACGATGCAATCGGAGGGGCAGGCTCTTTTGGATGTCCTTAACAGATAAAATGTAACTTTAGGCAGCAACCGTACGTTATATCACTAGGACGTCCAAATTTATACAATTTATTGGAGGTTAGGATGGGATACAAGTGGTTACATAAGCCGCTGATCTTGGCAGTCAGTCTCCTGCTTATTGCAGGCTGTAGTACCGGCCCGGCCAAGCAAAAGGAAACACAGCAAAGCCTCAAAATTATGTTCGGGGATGAAGGGTATTTCTATCAAACTTATGGCGATCTCTTTGGCATGAAGTATCCGAACATCGATATCGAAATCATAAGCATGCAGAGCATGAGTAACGTGGAGCAACAAGATTATCAGAAGGCCTATCAGGATTTTGTGGAGAAAGAGCAACCGGATATCATTATGACGGATGCCGGTAACTATGACACCTTCGCTTCAGAAGGCTTGCTCATGGAGTTGGATACGCTGATTGACCGAGATAAATATGATACAAGTACGATTTTTCCCGGCCTGATCGATCTCTTAAAGGAAAATGGAGGCGGCAAGCTCTACGGGCTCGCTCCTGCCTTTTATGGAAGTGTCATTTACTATAATGCCGATTTATTCGCCGAGTACGGGGTAGAACTTCCGCATGACGGGATGACCTGGCAGGAACTGATCGATACGGCCCGCAGGTTCCCGGTGGACGGGGACGAGAAAACACGGATTTACGGATTTGGGGAGCAATACGGGGGCATGACGCTTGAAAGTCTGGCTTCCAGAATCGTTTATACCCAAGGGCTGCAAGCAATTAACCCTAACACGATGAAAGTTACGTTGAATACGGATTCTTGGAAACAAGCCTATAAGACTGCATTTGATGCGATAGAATCTAACGCTTTTTACAATCCTCAAGAGGGCGGCTTCCAAGGCGGAACGATGGATGAATATTATAAAAGTCAACCGTTTTTGATGGGCCGTATGGCGATGACGATGGATAGTCTTTCCTTCTTGCAGGAATTTAAGGAAGCTAAGAGCGCGATCAAAGATTATAAACCGTTCCAAGTCGGTATTGCCGCGGGGCCGGTAGATCCGGCAACGCCGGATCAAACGCGTGAAATTTATTTCGGAAGAATATTGAGTATCCGCGCGAACTCCCCTAATGTGGATGCAGCTTGGGAATTCCTTAAATTCGTTAACGGTGACGAGTATGCAAAAATCAAGTCCAGAACGATGAATAACGGGGTGTCGTCGCGAATGGGAGTCACCAAAGAATTTGACGGAGTCAGCCTGGAGCCGTTCTACAAGCTGAAGCCGGTCATTGATAATAGTAATGCGAACATGGACAAGATTCCAATTACCTTTTATGAAAAATATCAACCGATCGTCTCCAGAGAAATGGATCTGGTTCAGAAGAAGAGCAAATCGATTGACGAAGCGCTGCGCACGATTGAGGAAGAAGGTCAGGCACAGTTGGACATAGCGGTAAAGGAACAGGCAAACAAGAAGAACTCCGATGCTTCGAGTAATGAGAGCGCGGGAGGTGAGGATGGAGCGGGAATTAGCGCAACCGTTGAATCCAATTCAGCCGAGTAGGATGTGTTAGGAGAACGATTTGTTCCAGAACGATTTATACACGATAGGGGGATCTTTGATTTTATGTTAAAAAGTAAAATGCTGCGCAAGCTTAGTCTGACGGCTATGGCCAGTCTTATGGTGATTGCCGCCGGTTGTTCGGCCGCTCCCGCCAAAGAAACGCAAACTCAGCGGAGCCTGAAGGTAATGTTCTACGATGAAAGTTATTTTTTTCAGCAGTATGGTGATTTGTTTGCGATGAAATACCCTAATACCGATATTGAGGTCGTAAGTACGAATTCGATTTACTCCGGCGGCGGAGAAGCCATTGACTATAATAAGGCGCTCCGGGATTTTATCGACAAGGAACAACCCGATGTGGTGATGTTGGATACGGGTAATTACGACAAACTGGCCAACGAAGGCAAATTGATGGAATTGGATACGCTAATTGAACGGGATAAATATGATACCAAGACGATGTACCCGGCTCTCATCGATATGCTTAAAGAAAAAGGGGGCGGCAAGCTTTACGGCTTGAGTCCGACTTTTAGCGGGAACGCTATTTTTTATAATGTGGACTTATTCAATAAGTATGGTGTCGAACTTCCTCATGACGGGATGACTTGGCAGGATATTCTCGATTTGGCACGGAGATTCCCGGTGGATGGGGACGAAAAGACAAGAGTCTACGGCTATGGCACGGATTATGGAATGACTCTCAACAACCTGGCTCAGAATATCTCTTCATCAGAAGGGCTGACTGCGGTCAATCCTGATACACAGAAGGTCACGCTTAATACGGACTCATGGAAAAAGGTATATCAACTCGCCCTCGACGCCTTGGATTCAAAGGCAGTTTATAATCCGAAGGATGGCGGGTTCATGGGGGGCTCAATGGAGGAGTATTATCAGAGCCAGTTGTTCCTGATGGGCCGCATTGCCATTACAACGGGTGGGCCCTATACACTACAAAGCTTAAAAGAAGTTAAAAATTCACTCAAGGACTACAAACCGTTTGAATTGGGAATCGTCTCTGGGCCGGCGGATCCGACCGATCCGGAATCTACGCGAAATGTTTATTTCAATGATATTTTCGGTATTAGAGGCGGCTCCCCCAATTCGGACGCTGCATGGGACTTCATCAAGTTTATCAGCGGCGAAGATTTTGCCAAGATCAAATCCAGAACCTTGAACAACGGGCTGCTGTCCCGGATGGGTTATAACACAGAGTATGACGGGCATAGTCTGGAAGCCTTCTATAAGCTGAAACCAAAATTGTCGTCGGACATGTACTCGCGTACGGACAGTATTCCTGTGGAATTCTATAGTCAGTACCAGCAGATTCTTGATCGTGAGTTGGCTTTGGTCCAAGAGAAAAAGAAATCACTCGATGAAGCGCTCAAGACGATGGAACAGGAAAGCCAGACGGCACTCGACAAGGCCATTAAGGATAAAAAGGCTAACGCGGGTAAAGAGGGTACCGCTGAAGGTAGCGGTGATTCCGCGGCAAGTTCGGACTCCGATACAGTTATCATAACGACGGAATAAGGGTGATTAAAAAGACAAGTCCGCTGCTTACTTGACTGCAGCGGACTTGTCTTATTTATGTGTGCAAATATGATGCTTGATTCATCTGTAAAATTTTACTTATTGCAATTGGTATCCAGGCGTGATAAATTATTTCTTGTCGCTTCGGACGGTTGCTTGCTGAATAGCTTGCATCACGAAAAAAGAAGTTGACATGAATCGAAAGATTCGCTATAATAAATAACTGTTCGACAAAAACTGACATTGGTTAGAAAATGGTCGAATAAAGCAAGCAAGTTCTTTGAAAACTGAACAAATGGATCACGTCAAATATTAGCGATTTTTATAATCGTCAGTTTCAAAATGAGCTATCAGCTTATTCAATTAGGTTTCAACTTTATTGGAGAGTTTGATCCTGGCTCAGGACGAACGCTGGCGGCGTGCCTAATACATGCAAGTCGAGCGGACTTGAAGGAGTGCTTGCACTCCTGATGGTTAGCGGCGGACGGGTGAGTAACACGAAAGCAACCTGCGTGTAAGACTGTGATAACTACCGGAAACGGTAGCTAATACCGGATAATTTATCTTGTCGCATGGCG
>DJTQ01000092.1 GCA_002439285.1 Paenibacillaceae bacterium UBA6304 | reverse complement strand
GAGTACAATGAGTGCAATGAGTGCAATGAGTACAATGAGTTCAATGGGTGCAATGAATGCAATGAGTGCAATGGGGTGCGGCGAGGCTTAATACCTTAGTAGAAATAGATAGTAACAAAAGTAGCCAGTAGCTGAGATATCCAGTAGCAGAACTCCGCATAGGAAGTGACACTCGAGCCTCATTACTGACCGAATCCAAGCAAAAATAAAGAACCCCAAAAAGGGTTCTTTATTTTTGGTGCTATGCGATCAAACGGTGCTGCCAATGGCTAAAATGCATCTCATTAGCCGTTGGTGCTGAAGGCTGTCCTCCCTCTGCCAACAAGGGACCTAAGCTCGCTGAAATTGCGGGTCTGCTTTCAACATCAATTCCAATTCCAGTACCGTATCTGCTACGGATTGCAATCCCATATCTGTTACTGGACCCAGACCCGCTTCTGTTCCTGGTTTGGGCACCAGTTCTGGTGCTGGCTCCAGTTCTGCTTCTGGTTCACCTCCGGATTCCAGCTCCAGCTCCGGCTCCGGTGCCGCTACCGGATCCACCGGGAGATTCGGATCTACCGAAAGATCGGGATCGATTATAATATCAAGCTCTGCCGGGGCATCCGCTGCCTGAGCGTTGAACGCGGGGGCGCCAGGCTGGATGTTGCCAGAACCCGTGTACGTCCATGTACCGGTATTAAAGAAATAATTTTTGCCATTGTTGCTGTCCCACTGCCCTTTTCCGTTATTGAAGCAGGCTTCCAAGCGGGAAGCTGTTCCGATGTCGATCGTCAGCTTGCTGTAACCCGCCACTTCAGAGACTTCCATCGCTTTTCCCGGCACCGCAGTCCACGTCCCGCCTTCCGGACGATAATGGATATACGGTGTAGTATAACCATGTTTATAGTATACGGTTACCTTATTTGTGGCACTTTGATCAGGAGCTCCCTCAACAATTTGGCCACTGCCTTTATAAGTCCAGGTTCCCGTGTTAAAGAAATAGTTCTTCTGATTGTTGCTATCCCAGTTGTTCTTCCCATCACTAAAACAAGCTTCCAAGCGATTGGCGGTACCCACATCTATGGTCAGCTTGCTGTAGCCCGGAACTTCAGAGGCTTCCATGGCTACTCCTGGCGCAGTGGTCCATGTCCCGCCTTCCGGACGGTAGTGCATATACGGTGTGCTGAAACCGTGCTTATAGTACACGGTCACTTTATTTCCGCCCGCCCCTGCAGGCTCAGTTGTAACTCCTAATTCTCCACTAGCGGGGGATTCGTTATTGGCCGCGTCGCGGGCTTTAACTGTGTACTTATATGCCGTTTCCGGAGAAAGCCCCGTATCTGTATACGTAGTGGAAGAAGTAACACTGCCGGCCTTGGATCCATTACGGTAAATATCATATCCCGTGACCGCGATGTTATCGGTTGATGCGTCCCAAGCCAAAGCTACAGTCTTATCGGAAACCGAAGTCGATCTCAGGTTTCCAGGTGCGGTTGGAGCCTTCGTATCCCCTTCTCCATCAGGATTTGAATCATGCCATGTGCCGTCAAACCATCCTTCCGCGCTTCTAGCAAATCCAGGCTGATTTTGTCCCGGATTCTGTTTACCGCTGCTATCCCGGAAGATCAGAGTAGCACTGTCAACACCCTCAATCTTATAAGAGTACCATTCCCCGTTTTCTTTGATCATAGCGGGAGCGGTAGCCCAGGTTGGTTTGGTAACTTTTGGAGAAGTTTCGTAGTAGTACAAGTACGGCGTACTCCAGTCGGCCGGTTTCTTAAAGTGGATCGTAAGTCCGGCGTCCGGATCCTTCTTGGTGTACTTGAATTCCTGGGATGATACGCCTTCTCCATTTTCAGCAACCATTTTCAAAGTGGTAGAGGCACCAAATTCCAAGCCTTCACCAATCGTAATTTCAGTTCCATCGGTGAAGCTGATTCCCTGCTTCGGATCGGAACCGTCCAATGTATACTTCCCATTCTCCGCCTTACTCAAGTGCAGCGTGATCTTCAATGTGTCCGTTTTATAAGTTCCTCCGGCCGGCGATGCGGATACGATAGGAAGATTGGTCTCCGCTCCTTGTTCAATTAAGATCAGCCCATTGGCTCCTGACGTAAAGGTGACAAAGCCACCGCTTACAACCGCCTCATTACCGGTGTATGCGTCACGAGCCAAAGTACCATCAGGGAACACGGATCCCACATTCACCCGGGTTGAGCCCGAGGCCCCAACTACGACGACAACCTTATCTTCTATTCCATCCTTGCTGTAAGTCCGCTTAAAGGTGTAAGGACTATCGCTGATTTTCGCATGGCTGCCCGCACCTACGGCGAGATGATTGTTGCGGAACTGACCTACCTTCTGCCAGTGCGACAAAACATCCTGGTTCAGATTATTCCAGTTCATCGATGAACGAGTGCCTTGTTGCGGATCCGAACCGGTATCCCCAAAAGCTCTCGCTGCTTCATCGCCATAGAACGTTTGCACACCACCCGGCAGCAGAAGCAGTGCAGTACCTGCTTGAATCAACCGTCCTCTGTCATACAAGCGAGTATCATGCGAAGAAATATAACTCAATACGTTAAAGCTTGGATCGCTGTTGATCTTGGAAGCATAGTCCGAATAAATACCTTCCAGGGAATTGATATTTGCATCCTGGAACGAGAAATTGATAATGGAGTCGAAGCCGTTGCTAAAATATTCGCTCTTGCCTACGCCATGCCCCCATACTTCTCCCGTCATCCAGAAATTGTCCGTCCAGTCCGCTCCCGGCTTGTCCGGATTGTTCTGTCTCCATCTTTCCAGCGCGGCACTGCTTTCACTCTTGAGTTGTTTCCACCGGTTCAACTCCACATGTTTCGCCGTGTCCGCCCGGAATCCGTCGATTCCGAATTCTTCAACCCACGCTGACAGCCATTTGCTGACATAATCGGCCGGTGCAAGCCCTAAGTCTCTACGCAGATTCTGTGCCGCCGGAACAATCCATGGATTGTATCCGTTTGTCTCTTTTCCCCATTTCGTTTGTAATAGAGGGGCAAGACCGATATTGTTAGTCACATTGGTACGGAAGTCCGGCAAATTCCCCACGCACTGGGTCAAATCACTGCCTCCGCAGTTCTCATACCCGGCAATGCCGGCGCGGACCCATCCACCCCACCATTTGGACCAGGCAGAGGAATCGTTATAGTTGATCTTGTCATGGAAGCTATGCCAGGTTTGCCCGTTGCCTGGCGCCCAGTTCGAGTCAATGCCGTTTCTGGCCCCAAATCCGTATTCTTCCATATCCTTAATAGTCGCATATCCCGGATGGTTCATAATGACGTCAAGCACGACTCGGATGCCTTTTTCATGGGCTGTGTCAACAAACTCGCGCATATCTTCTACCGTACCCATGTTTTTGTCCATCATCGTGTAATCGAGGGCATAATACCCATGGAATCCGTAATGGGCAAAATCTCCGCCGTTTCCGCCGCCGACCCAGCCGTGCATTTGCTCATATGGCGCCGTAATCCAGATTGCATTCGTGCCAAGCTCCGTAAAGTATCCTTCGTTTAATTTTTGTGTAAGCCCTTTTAAGTCACCGCCATGAAAGGTTCCGATATTTTTACCTGTAGCATCGACGCTTGGTCTGCCGTACGAATTGTTATTGCTCGAATCTCCATCTTTAAAACGGTCAGTCATAACAAAGTAAACGTTTGCATTATCCCAGCTAAATGTGCCGGATGGGACAGGTTCCTCGTGTCCGTTACCATCCTCTACCTTCACGGAAACCGCGCTACTGGCAGAAGACTTGTGTCCGGCCGTATCAACCGCAATTACTGTGTAGGAATACGTTCTGCCTTCCGTTACCGAATTATCGGTGTAAGAGTTCGTTGTGGAAGTGCCAATCAGCGTGCCGTCCCGGAAAATTTCATATTCCTTAATCCCTTTGTCGTCTGTAGATGCGCTCCAGATCAGGCGTACGGATGATGATGTGGAGGTGCCTTTTAGATTGGCTGGAACGGAAGGAGGGTTATCAGTCTGGGTCCCGTCCGGATTCGTATTATGCCAAGTGGTACCGTCATACCAGCCTTCTGCGTTCCTTAACAAGCCTGACTGGTTCTGTCCAGGTGTCTGATTACCGTTCCCGTCCTTGAAAATGATATTGGCGCTGTTCGTTTTCTCAATGGTATAGGTATACCATTCTCCGCTTTCTTGTGTCATCGTCGGAGCTGAAGCCCATACGGGTTCCGTAACTTTCGGCGATGTCCCGTAGTAATACAATTGAGGAGTTCCCCAATTCGCCGGCTTCTTGAAATGAATCTTCAGTCCATCCCCCACTGGAATATGGCCGTCAGATTTCTTGACCCATACGGACACCGACCCGCCGTTGACTTTAAAATCACCATTTCCGGAGGAACTGATCGTTACGGTGTCGGAACGGTTCCCTGTAATATCGACCCAAGTCTCTCCGGCATGCTGTGTTCCTACATACATCGTCTTAGAGCCGCCTGCACCATCGGTAATTAGGGTAGCTAACCCGGAATTCTGTTTGGTTGCAAGGCCTTCTCGCGTCCATCCGATAATATCTTGATGATCGAGATAATCGTGCTGGATACCGTAGGCGTAATCTTTTCTCGCTTTGAGAAGCGGGTCCAGTTTATCCTTCAATCCCTTGATATTATTATTCGGAATGCCGTAATAATCCCCATAGAATACGGACGGATAACCTTGTTCTCTTGTTAGAGTATAAGCATACGCCAGTGGTTTAAACCAATCGGATACCCATGAAGTCAGCGATTGTCCCGGCTGTGTATCATGGTTGTCCACAAAAGTAACCGCATGTGTCGGATCCGCATTTACAAGCGTTCCTTGCCCCAAATTACGCATATCGAAATTTCCGTTGCCGTTTGAAGCCGATTGAAAACGATAGTGCAGTGGAACATCAAACAAAGAAACGCTGCTTCCGACTTTATTCAAATAATTTTGCAGCTTGCCGACATCCCCGCTCCAAAATTCGCCGACAGTGAACATTTCTTTACCTGTTTTGGATCTGGCGTTGCCTACAAAGTCTTTCATGAAACTGTATTTAATATGCTTCACACCATCAAGCCGAAATCCGTCGAGATTCAACGTATTCGCGTACCAGGCGCCCCAATTTTTGATTTCGTTTACCACATCCGGATGATCGTAATCGATATCTTCACCCATGAGGTAATCATAATTTCCGTTCTCTGTATCTACTTCCCAGTCCCAATTTTTCCCCGAAAATTTGTAGACCGCTTCTTTCTTATTATCCTCATTCCAGCTTACGCCATTAAAA
>DJTQ01000324.1 GCA_002439285.1 Paenibacillaceae bacterium UBA6304 | reverse complement strand
GGATGAGCGGAAAGAAAATCCGGAGGACTTCGTGCTCTGGAAAGCCGCCAAGCCGGGGGAAATCCACTGGGATAGCCCGTGGGGCCAAGGCCGTCCGGGCTGGCATATCGAATGCTCGGCCATGTCCCGCCATCTGCTGGGAGACACGCTCGACATTCATGGAGGCGGACAGGATTTGCAGTTCCCGCATCATGAGTGTGAAGTGGCTCAATCCGAAGCTGTTACGGGCAAGCCGCTCGCGAGCTATTGGATGCATAACGGGTACATTAATATCGGCGGGGAAAAAATGTCGAAGTCGCTTGGCAACGGGGTGCTGGTGAAGGATCTGCGGTCCCAATACAAACGGGAGGTCATCCGGTATTTCATGTTGTCTACTCATTACCGCAATCCGCTGAACTTCAATGACGAGTCGATGATGCAGGCGGAGCGCGGGGTGGAACGGATCGCCAACGCGCTAGGCAACCTGCGCTATCGGCTTCAGGAGTCGGCTGGAAGCGAGGAAGGTACGGCTGTGACACCGGAATGGGAGCGGAAGCTGCAGGACATCCGGCTGGCTTTCCACGCCAAAATGCAGGACGACTTCAATACGCCGGATGCGATTACGGCGATGTTTGAATGGGTGAGCGAGGTGAACGGCCTGCTGCAGGGTTCGGATGTGCCTCGCGCCGATCTGGAAGCGGCATTGCGGCTGTTCAAAGAGATGAACGGCGTGCTGCGGATCGCTGCTGAAGAAGAGCAGGAGCTGCCGGGCGATGAGATCGAAGCGCTCATCGAGGAGCGGGTAGAAGCGCGGAAGTCAAAGAACTGGGCCCGTGCCGACGAGATCCGTGATCTGCTGCAGGAGCAGGGCATCCTGCTGGAAGATACGCCGCAAGGCATGAGATGGCGGCGCAAATGACGGGCCCGGGAGCAAACGGCGGCCCGTTGCCTGAGGGTGGGCCGCACGCTGAGCAACCCGCGGGCTTGCCCGGACGCGCGTCGCAGGACGCAGCACCCGCCGGGAGCGCGCAGGCCGGCGTCACGCCCGGCCCTGCCGCCCCTGCGGCGCTCTGGTTCCCGGAGCCGCCGTCCAAGCCGGCCCGGCTGCTGCCACCGCTCGCGCTCGCGTACATCGGCGACGCCGTCTTCGAGGTCGCCGTCCGCCAGCATGTGATGGCCCGGCAGAATCTCCGGCCCCACCACCTGCACCGGGCGTCGACGAAATACGTCTCCGCCAAAGCCCAGGCCACGCTGCTGGCAATGCTGGAGCCGCAGCTGACCGAGGAAGAGCGGGACGTTGTCCGGCAGGGCCGCAACGCCAAATCCGGCACCATTCCCAAAAATGCGAATGTGTTGGATTACCGTCATGCTACCGCGTTCGAAAGCCTGATCGGCTTTCTGTACTATAGCGGGGCGCATGACCGCCTGCGCAGCCTGATTGCACAAGGCTTCGAACAATATGAGTATCAACTTGAACAAAATTAAGAATTGAACTTATAACCCCAGGAGGATTTATATATGGAGGACCAAGAATGGATTGCCGGAAAACACTCGCTCCTTGAAGCGCTTAGAGCCGGACGCACGATCAATAAAATATGGATAGCCGAAGGCGCCCAAAAGCATCTGACCCAACCGATAGTGGCGGAAGCCAAAAACCGGGGGATTATCGTTCAATTCGTGGACAAGCGGAAGCTGGACCAAATGGCTCCGGATTTACAGCATCAGGGCGTAGTAGCCCAGGCGGCACCTTATGCTTACGTTGAGGTCGAGGATCTGCTTGCGAGAGCGGCAGAACGGGGGGAAGCTCCTTTCTTGCTTCTTCTGGACGAAATCGAGGACCCGCATAATTTGGGTTCGATCTTACGGACCGCGGAATGCACGGGGGTTCATGGGGTGATCATCCCTAAACGTCGTTCTGCCGCCGTCACTGCGACCGTGTCCAAGACCTCGGCCGGAGCCGTCGAGTATGTTCCTGTTGCCCGAGTGACCAATCTGGTACAGACGATGGAGCAGTTGAAGGAAGCCGGCGTCTGGATCGTCGGTACCGATGTCGCAGCAAAGGATGAAATCTACGGAGGCGGCAATATTCTTACCGGTCCGGTGGCGATCGTGATCGGGAACGAAAATAAAGGGATGGGCCGCCTGGTCCGGGAGACCTGCGATGTGTTGCTGAAGCTTCCTATGAACGGGCAGCTGAATTCCTTGAACGCCTCGGTTGCCGCTGGCGTCGTGATGTATGAAGTGCTTCGCAGACGCCGCGCTGAAGGCTAGAAGCCGATGCGCGACACGCGCGATTGCCTCTTGGTTGATGGGTATAATATGATCGGCGGGTGGCCCGAGCTGTCCTCCTTGTCCAAGAATAATCTGGAGGAAGCCCGGGACCGTTTACTAGCCAGGATGGCCGACTACCAGGCTTTTTCGGGGAGAAAGGTGATCGTTGTTTTCGATGCTTATCGGGTACCCGGCCTCGGCAAATCGTTTGCTCAATATAAAGTCGATATCCATTTCACCAAAGAGAAGGAAACGGCGGATGAATGCATTGAACGCCTGGTTGGGGAATTGATGAACCGCCGCCGCCAGATTTACGTCGCTACGAGCGATATGGTGGAACAACATGTCATTTTCGGGCAGGGAGCCCTTCGGATTTCAGCCCGGGAATTGCTGACGCAAGTAGAGCAAAGCGAGAGGGATATACAAGCGCGATTGCAGGAACGAAGCAGCAATTCCAACAGGAATACGATCGACGGCAAGCTGAGCCCGGAAGTGCGTAAAATGTTCGAACGATGGCGCAGGGAATGAAAGTGCATTCTTCGGTTTTGCTCCCAAATGCTCTTGACAAAGTTCGACTTTACATCTTTTGGTACTTTTTTGGTTGACGCTAATATGCACCATCATATATACTGTTCGTATTACTTGATTGAGTGACGGGGCACCGTGCGTTGCAGCCGGAGGGATTTGTGGTGAGTGTCAACCTCGAGACTTGGATAAGGCTTGATTATGAGGTCCAAAATGATGAAGACATTGTCGAAGCCGTCCGTAACGGTGACAGTGAAGCACTAGAGTACTTGATTAACAAGTACCGCAGTTTTGTGCGTGCCAAAGCTAGATCCTATTTCCTGATCGGTGCCGACCGTGAGGATATTATTCAGGAAGGCATGATCGGCCTGTATAAATCGATTCGGGACTTTCGGGGGGACAAGCTCGCTTCGTTCAAAGCCTTTGCCGAATTGTGCATCACACGACAGATCATAACGGCGATCAAGACGGCAACCCGGCAGAAGCATATTCCGCTCAATTCTTACGTCTCCTTGGACAAGCCGATTTATGATGAAGATTCCGATCGAACGCTCCTGGACGTGATTTGCGGCTCCCGGGTGTGCGATCCCGAAGAACTGATTATTAATCAAGAGGAATTTGTCGGACTTGAAGATAAAATGTCTGAAATTCTCAGCGATTTGGAACGTAAGGTACTCATGCTATATTTGGATGGCCGATCTTACCAGGAAATCGCGGTTGATTTGAACCGTCATGTGAAATCCATCGATAATGCGCTGCAGCGGGTCAAACGCAAGCTGGAACGTTATCTGGAAGTGCGCGACGGAGGCTTTTGAACTAAACTATAGCTAATTTAAACGGAGGGATGACGGACGAGCCGTCGCCCTTTTTTGCTGTTTTTATGATTGATTGCTCGTATATCCCTTATGCTTCTCTGGTTTCTAACGGACATGAGAGACTTTATTCCTCGTAATTTGCAAGATTTCTTAAGCTTACGGACACCATGGCCCTTAAAGTAGGACGAATTGCTGTTTTCGTTTGAAAATAGAGGGGTTAAGAGCCCCGGTGTCCGTTAGAAAATAAAATGGGGTGCTTTGAGTGAATTAAGGTTTTCTGTGTCCATTAAAACTTTTGCCGGATATTAGGGAGCGCCAGCTGAAGATTGCCGAAGTCCGTTTCTCGTTTCCTGCATATTTCTGGCGAATGGCAACATCGCATGAAAAGAACTGCTAGCCGAGTTTAATCTATTATAAGCTGTGCCATACTAGAATGAGTACGCATTCGAAATTCAGGGCCTGCTTTGCTGCAATTGCCAAATTCAGGGTTGATTCGGAATTACCTCAATTTAACGAAGAGAGAAGCTTGTCTGGCTCGTTGACACGGGTAGGGGCATGTGATAAAGTGTTTTAGGTAGGCCTAAATTTGTGTTTTTCTTTTTTAGGTTTAAACAATGAGACTTTCTCATAAAAGAATGTCTTCGGGAGGTGCACATCATGCGGGTAATTATTACGTTGGCTTGTACGAACTGCAAACAAAGAAACTACACGACAACGAAAAACAAGCGTAACCACCCCGACCGCATGGAGATGAAGAAATTTTGCAAGTTCTGTAACGAGCAAGTTCCTCATCGCGAAACCAGATAGTCTTTGGAGGTGTAGTCGCGCATGAAACGAAGTTTCAAGTCGTTGATCTCTTTTTTCTCTGAAAGCTGGGCTGAGCTTAAAAAAGTTCGCTGGCCTAATCGTAAAGAGCTGACCAATTATACGCTGATTGTGCTGGGTACAATTGTAGTTGTCGCGATTTATTTTTGGGTACTTGATATCGGCATCTCTGCTGTGATCGAAGCGATAATTTAAGAAGGGTCCATAGGTGGCTTGATATGGAAAAAAGATGGTACGTAGTTCATACCTATTCCGGGTATGAGAACAAGGTCAAAGCCAATTTAGAGAAGCGCGTCGAGTCCATGGGCATGGAAGACAAGATTTTCCGCGTTCTTGTTCCAATGGAAGAAGAAGTGGTAAACAAAGACGGTAAGAAGAAAACCGTCATGCGTAAAGTTTACCCGGGTTATGTCTTGGTGGAAATGATCCAAACCGACGATTCCTGGTATGTTGTTCGCAACACGCCGGGTGTCACTGGATTTGTCGGCTCTACGGGTTCGGGTTCCAAGCCTACGGCTCTGCTCCCTGAAGAAGTGGAACAGATTTTGCAGCACATGGGCATGGAAGAGCCGAAGCCGGTCATTGAGTTCGATTTGAAAGAATCCGTGCGCATCAAGGTTGGTCCGTTTGCTAATTTTGTTGGGTCGATCGAAGAAATTCTGGTCGACAAGAGCAAGCTCAAGGTTCACGTCAACATGTTTGGACGAGAAACCCCGCTTGAGCTGGATTATACTCAAGTGGAAAAGATATAGGTTTCTTAGGGTTTCACGTGGGAGGGGCATTATGCTCCGTCTACCACTATTAGGGCAAGGAGGTGTTTTACATGGCGAAAAAGGTTATCAAAGTGGTAAAACTGCAAATTCCTGCAGGGAAAGCGAATCCTGCACCTCCGGTAGGTCCGGCTTTGGGTCAAGCGGGTGTCAACATCATGGCATTCTGTAAAGAATTCAACGCTCGTACCGCCGATCAAGCAGGTTTGATCATTCCGGTTGAAATTTCGGTGTTTGAAGACCGTTCTTTTACATTCATCACCAAAACTCCTCCGGCAGCCGTTCTGCTTCGCGTTGCTGCGAAGATCGAGAAGGGTTCCGGCGAACCGAACAAGAAGAAAGTGGCTACCGTGAAGCGCGACGTAGTTCGTCAAATCGCGGAGCAAAAAATGCCTGACCTTAACGCAGCTTCCGTAGAATCGGCTATGCGTATGGTTGAAGGTACTGCTCGCAGTATGGGCATCACGATCCAAGACTAATTCTTGGGGCGTACAAGCAACGGAAGTTGCATGACAGCTTAGAATTACAACAAAGATAAGCGACGGAAGTTGCCTCAAATTAACAAGTTAACCCTTTGGATAACTCGTTAATTTGAGACCAGTGGGAGGATATTCCGCTAATACCACAAAGGAGGAACAATTTCATGGCTAAACACGGTAAGAAATACCTTGAAGCCGCTAAGCTGATCGACAGCGAAGCGACATATGAGCCTTCAGAAGCCGTTGAACTGGTGAAAAAGGCAGCGACTGCAAAATTCGACGAAACCGTTGAAGCAGCAGTTCGTTTGGGCGTAGACCCTCGTAAACAAGACCAAGCCGTTCGTGGTGTTGTTGTCCTGCCTCATGGCACGGGTAAAACACAACGCGTTCTGGTGTTCGCCAAAGGCGACAAAGCAAAGGAAGCGGAAGCTGCCGGCGCTGACTTCGTAGGCGATCAAGACATGATCAACAAAATCCAACAAGGCTGGTTCGAATTCGATGTCTGCGTAGCGACACCGGATATGATGAGTGAAGTTGGTAAACTCGGCCGTCTGCTCGGTGGTAAAGGCCTCATGCCTAACCCTAAAGCAGGTACAGTTACGTTTGACGTAACTAAAGCCGTTCAAGAAATCAAAGCGGGTAAAATCGAGTACCGTCTGGATAAAGCAGGTCAAATCCATGCGCCAATCGGAAAAGTATCTTTCTCTTCCGAACAACTGAATGAGAACCTCAAAGCTCTCATGGACGCATTGAACCGGGCTAAACCGGCTGCTGCTAAGGGTGTGTACTTGAAGAACATCGCGATTTCTTCGACGATGGGCCCTAGTGCTCGTGTTAATACAACAGTTTACAGATAATACCACTCACCTCGGTGAGTAATGGGATTGACATCGAGTGAATCTCTTGGTAAACTAAACAAGTTGTTTTTGATACGACAATTCAATTTGAATATGCTTACCGTAGACAGTAGGTGCCATTGGGCTTAATTTCCTACCGAGGTGTTGTGATAGAATATCAGTGTGCCGCAGGTTACTGTGGTTGATGATTCGTCAGGCCTTCGTGATTCTGCGGAGGTCTTTTTCATGGTTAGTGAAGAAGGCCGAGTAAATCTATCAGGAGGTGTACAGGTTGGCAAACGCAAAAGTAATTCAAGCTAAACAAGAAGCCGTTGAAGTCGTAACTTCGAAGTTGCGCGAAAGTGCAACGACCGTTGTGGCGGATTATCGCGGTCTGAATGTTTCCCAAGTTACGGAATTGCGCAAACAGCTTCGTGAAGCTGGCGTAGAATTCCAAGTACTGAAGAATACGCTCGTTCGCCGTGCAACAGCGGCTGCGGAACTGTCTGAACTGGACGAAGTGCTGACTGGCCCTACGGCTATCGCATTCAGTGTAGAGGACGCAGTAGCTCCGGCTAAAATTCTTAACGAGTTCGCTAAGAAGAATGAAGCGTTGAAATTAAAAGGTGGCGTGGTTGAAGGCCGTGTAGTCGGCGTTGACCAAATCAAAGCGTTGGCGGAACTTCCGTCCCGCGAAGGTCTCCTTTCGATGCTCCTCAGCGTGCTTCAAGCACCAGTGCGCAACTTCGCTCTGGCTGTCAAAGCCGTTGCAGACAAAGAAGAAGCAAGCGCGTAAGCTGCTTCTGAATCAAGCAGTATGATTATTAATTAAATTAAAATAATGGAGGTTCTACCATGAGTAAAGAAACAATTTTGGAAGAAATCAAAGCTATGACCGTTCTTGAACTGAACGATCTTGTTAAAGCAATTGAAGAAGAATTCGGCGTAACTGCTGCAGCTCCTGTAGTTGTAGCTGGTGGCGGCGCTGGCGCAGCTGCAGCTGAAGAGCAAAGCGAATTCGACGTAATCCTGAACAATGCAGGCGCGTCCAAAATCAACGTAATCAAAGTAGTTCGCGAAATCACTGGCCTGGGCTTGAAAGAAGCAAAAGACCTGGTTGACAACGCTCCAAAACCACTGAAAGAAAAAGTGGGTAAAGAAGAAGCAGAAGCTGTTAAAGCTAAATTGGAAGAAGCAGGCGCAACTGTAGAAGTGAAATAATTTCTCTTCTCTACAAATGACGAACCCCTTGAATTCATTCAAGGGGTTTGTTTATAAGCAGTTTCAGGCCGGGGGATCCTGTTTTTGGGTCTGGTGCTCTGTTGCTCATGGATCTTATGGGAATGCTTTTCCGATAAATGTTTATCCGGTGGAGGATCCGTTCGCAAAGGATCCCCAGTCTCAAAAACTTATGTCAATGATATATTAAGGATCTCTCGTACTATAGATAGCGACTGAATACTTTTATAAGCGACAAACGGAGGTAACCGCAAGATGCCAGAACACTACTATACCAATCAGCCTGTTACAGCTCATGATCGCAAGGTTTGGGACGCTACGCTCCGGGGGCAAGCCTTCCGGTTTATCAGCGATGCGGGCGTGTTCTCCAAGGGAGGCGTGGATTATGGGAGCCGGGTTTTGATTGATGCCATGGAGGTTCCGGTAGACGCGGATGTGCTTGATGTAGGCTGCGGTTATGGACCGATCGGGCTGTCAGCCGCACATTTGGCGAGCCGGGGCCATGTAACGATGATCGACGTTAACGGCCGGGCGGTAGAATTGGCTAAAGAAAATGCTGCAGCCAACCGTATTTCCAATGTCACGATTATCCAAAGCGATTTATTTGCGGAGCTAGGTGAGCGGAATTTTGATGTGGTGCTGACCAATCCACCGATTCGGGCTGGTAAAGAAACCGTGCATGCGATTTTTGATGGAGCTCATGAAAGGTTGAGGTCTGGTGGTTCACTTTGGATTGTAATCCAGAAGAAACAAGGGGCGCCGTCGGCGAAGCAAAAGCTGGAGTCGCTTTTCGATCGAGTTGAGGAAGTGACGAAGGACAAAGGATATAGGATTTATAAGGCAACCAAAAAATAGTTTGACTTGAAAAAGTGGTTGTGTTATTATTATAAAATGTCAGCATTAGGATGCCCTTTGTGGCTTTACCTGACTGAAATGTCAATAGTTTTACGCATTCGATGCATAAAAGCACATCGACTTACGTATATTATGTACATTTTGGGTAAATCTACTGAATAATGGGGACATCAGGCTGGAAATGACACGGATAATGATGCTCTTTTTTCGAAAGCATTCGATAAGGGCTTTTCTTTATTTGTGGATGAATCCGTATGGTCCTATTATAAGGGTACAAACACGGGTTCGCAATGAATTTTTAAGTGAGTAGACATGAGGGGTGGGTATAAGTTGGCAGGACATCTTGTTCAATATGGTCGACGCACTCGGCGAAGTTATGCACGAATTAACGAGGTACTCGAAGTTCCGAACCTGATCGAAATCCAACAGAAATCCTACGAGTGGTTCTTGGAAGAAGGCCTTCGGGAAATGTTCCAGGATATCTCGCCGATTCAGGATTTCACCGGAAATCTGGTGTTGGAGTTTATCGATTACAGTCTTGGAGAACCGAAGTATACAGTAGATGACGCGAAAGAACGCGATGTAACGTATGCTGCGCCGCTTCGGGTAAAAGTCCGGCTCATTAATAAAGAAACCGGCGAAGTCAAAGAGCAGGAAGTGTTTATGGGAGATTTCCCGCTGATGACGGAAACCGGCACATTCATTATTAATGGTGCGGAACGGGTTATTGTCAGCCAGCTGGTTCGCTCTCCTAGCGTCTATTTCAGCACTAAAGTGGATAAGAACGGCAAGAAGACCTATACCGCTACAGTAATTCCGAATCGCGGCGCTTGGCTGGAGTTGGAGACGGATGCGAAGGATATTATCTATGTCCGGATCGACCGTACTCGTAAAATTCCGGTAACCGTACTTCTTCGCGCACTTGGTTTCGGTACGGACGCCGAGATTCTGGATTTGCTCGGTAACGATGAATATATTCGCAACACGCTAGACAAAGACAATACCGATTCTACGGAAAAAGCTCTCATCGAAATCTATGAGCGCCTCCGTCCGGGTGAACCGCCTACTCTCGATAATGCGAAGAGTTTATTGGTGGCTCGTTTCTTTGATCCAAAGCGCTATGACTTGGCCAATGTCGGCCGTTACAAAATCAATAAGAAGCTTCACATTAAGAATCGATTGTTCAACCAACGCTTAGCTGAGTCTCTTATCGACACGAGCACCGGTGAAATTATCGCCGAAGCCGGACAGATGGTAGACCGCCGTTTGTTGGATCAAATCTTGCCGTATTTGGAGAACTCGGTAGGCTTCAAAAACTACCATGTTGCCAATGGTGTTCTTGATGCTAATGATGTTCCGTTGCAAACGATCGATATTTTCTCGCCGCTCGAAGACGGTAAGGTTGTTAAAGTAATCGCAAACCGCAATATTGATAAATCGGTGAAGCACATTACGCCGGCCGACATTATTTCGTCGATCAGCTACTTCCTGAACTTGCTTCACGGCGTAGGCAGCACGGACGACATCGACCATCTAGGTAACCGTAGACTGCGTTCCGTAGGCGAATTGCTGCAGAACCAGTTCCGCATCGGTTTGTCCCGGATGGAGCGCGTTGTTCGCGAAAGAATGTCGATCCAGGATGCTAATGTGATTACGCCGCAGGCGCTGATCAATATACGTCCGGTTATCGCATCGATTAAGGAGTTCTTCGGCAGTTCGCAGTTGTCCCAGTTTATGGACCAGACGAACCCGCTTGCAGAACTTACGCACAAACGCCGTCTGTCCGCTCTCGGACCTGGTGGTTTGACTCGGGAACGCGCGGGCTTTGAAGTTCGTGACGTCCATCACTCCCACTATGGCCGGATGTGTCCAATCGAGACGCCGGAAGGACCGAACATCGGTTTGATCAACTCCTTGTCGACGTTTGCCCGTATTAATGAGTATGGTTTCATTGAAGCTCCATACCGTTGGGTAGACCCGAACACGGGTAAAGTAACCGATCAAATCGCTTATCTGACTGCCGATGAAGAGGATAACTACATCATCGCTCAGGCGAATGCGGTGCTTACCGAAGAGAGTGCATTCCAGGATGAGAATGTAATCGTTCGTTATAACAAGCAATCCGACAACATTCTGACTATGCCGAGCGACCGGGTTGACTACATGGACGTTTCGCCGAAACAGGTAGTGTCAGTCGCTACTGCGTTGATTCCTTTCTTGGAGAACGATGACTCGAACCGTGCTCTGATGGGATCGAACATGCAGCGTCAGGCGGTTCCGCTTCTGATTCCGAAGGCTCCGCTCGTCGGAACCGGGATGGAACACAAGTCAGCCAAGGACTCCGGCGTATGTATTGTCTCCAAATACGACGGGATTATCGAACGGTCTGCAGCGAACGAAATTTGGCTGCGCCGGGTTGAGAAGGTGGATGGCAAGGAAGTTAAGGGCGACCTTGTTAAACATAAATTACACAAATTTATGCGTTCGAACCAAGGAACATGCATTAACCAGCGTCCGATCGTCAAACGCGGCGATATCATCAAGAAGGGTGATATTCTCGCGGACGGGCCATCGACAGAGATGGGCGAATTGGCGCTCGGCCGGAACGTAGTCGTTGCATTTATGACTTGGGAAGGCTACAACTACGAGGATGCGATCTTGCTTAGCGAGAAACTCGTAAAAGAGGATGTATACACTTCGATTCATATCGAAGAATACGAATCCGAAGCTCGTGATACGAAACTGGGTCCTGAAGAGATCACCCGCGATATTCCGAATGTCGGTGAGGAAGCGCTCCGCAATCTTGACGAGCGCGGCATCATCCGCGTCGGAGCGGAAATCGGCGCAGGCGATATCCTCGTCGGCAAGGTTACTCCGAAGGGCGTAACGGAACTTACTGCAGAGGAACGCCTCTTGCATGCCATCTTCGGTGAGAAAGCCCGCGAAGTGCGCGATACATCACTTCGTGTACCACACGGTACAGACGGGATCGTCGTTGATGTGAAGGTATTTACCCGTGAGAACGGCGATGAATTGCCACCAGGCGTAAATCAGCTCGTTCGGGTATATATTGCCCAGAAACGTAAGATTTCCGAAGGCGATAAGATGGCAGGACGTCATGGTAATAAAGGGGTCGTTGCCCGTATTCTACCTGAGGAAGATATGCCGTTCATGCCGGACGGTACACCGGTTCAGGTCGTACTGAATCCGCTGGGGGTACCTTCCCGGATGAACATCGGTCAGGTGCTGGAAATCCACCTTGGTATGGCTGCGCTGAAGCTCGGCATCCATGTGGCTACTCCGGTATTCGACGGTGCGAACGAGTACGACGTATTCGATACGATGGAAGAAGCCGGAATGCAACGAAATGGTAAAACTATACTGTATGACGGCCGGACCGGGGAAGAGTTTGAACGTGAAGTAACCGTCGGCGTCATGCACATGATCAAGCTGGCGCACATGGTTGATGATAAAATCCATGCCCGCTCGACAGGTCCTTACTCGCTTGTTACGCAGCAACCGCTCGGGGGTAAAGCCCAGTTCGGTGGACAGCGTTTCGGGGAGATGGAAGTTTGGGCGCTCGAAGCATACGGCGCCGCTTATACACTGCAAGAGATTTTGACCGTCAAGTCAGATGATGTGGTCGGCCGGGTGAAAACCTACGAATCGATCGTCAAAGGCGAGAACGTGCCGGAACCAGGTGTGCCGGAATCGTTTAAGGTCTTGATCAAGGAACTTCAAAGTTTGGGTATGGACGTGAAAATCCTTACCGAAAACGAAGAAGAGATCGAGATGAAGGAAATCGACGATGAAGACGACGCGTCCGGGGACAAACTGAGTCTGAACCTGGAAGGTGCGGAAGTCGGAGTAGAATAAACATCAAGGGCTGCTCATGCAGCCCGAAGATGATTGATAACCGGAGATTGTCAATATCAGGACTTGGTTAAGGAGGGATGCTCCTTGTTGGACGTCAACAACTTCGAATATATGAAAATTGGGCTTGCTTCCCCAGATAAAATTCGTTCTTGGTCCCGCGGAGAAGTAAAGAAACCGGAAACGATTAACTACCGTACATTGAAGCCGGAAAAGGAAGGGCTGTTTTGCGAGAAGATTTTTGGCCCGACCAAAGACTGGGAATGTCATTGCGGTAAATATAAACGGGTTCGTTACAAAGGCGTTGTCTGCGATCGCTGCGGCGTTGAAGTAACGAGAGCGAAAGTCCGCCGCGAGCGGATGGGTCATATCGAATTGGCTGCACCGGTATCGCATATTTGGTATTTTAAAGGAATCCCTAGCCGGATGGGTCTGGCGCTGGATATGTCGCCGCGCTCACTGGAAGAGATTATTTATTTTGCATCCTATGTCGTTACCGATCCAGGAGAAACTCCGCTGGAGAAAAAACAGCTTCTGTCCGAGAAGGAATATCGCAGCTATCGTGAAAAGTACGGCTACGGATTCCATGCCGGCATGGGCGCTGAAGCGGTTAAAAAACTGCTTCAGGATATCGATATCGACAAGGAACTGGAATTCTTGAAAGAAGAGCTGCGCACGGCCCAAGGCCAGCGTCGCAACCGGGCGATTAAACGCCTGGAAGTTATCGAAGCGTTCAAAAGCTCCGGCAATGAGCCGGAATGGATGATCCTCGACGTACTTCCGGTTATTCCTCCGGAACTTCGCCCGATGGTACAGCTGGACGGTGGACGTTTTGCAACGTCTGACCTTAACGATTTGTACCGCCGGGTAATTAACCGGAATAACCGTCTGAAACGCCTGCTTGATCTCGGCGCTCCGGACATTATCGTACAAAATGAAAAACGGATGCTGCAGGAAGCCGTTGATGCCTTGATCGATAACGGCCGCCGTGGCCGTCCGGTCACAGGCCCGGGTAACCGTCCTTTGAAATCCCTCAGCCATATGCTGAAGGGTAAACAAGGACGCTTCCGGCAGAACCTCCTCGGTAAACGGGTTGACTATTCCGGTCGTTCCGTTATCGTCGTAGGTCCTTACCTGAAAATGTACCAATGCGGTTTGCCAAAAGAAATGGCATTGGAACTGTTCAAACCGTTCGTTATGAAAGAGCTGGTCAACAAAGGCCTTGCTCATAATATTAAGAGCGCTAAACGCAAAGTGGAACGCGTCAGCCCTGAAGTATGGGATGTACTTGAAGAAGTTATTAAAGAGCACCCGGTTCTGCTGAACCGTGCCCCTACGCTTCATAGACTCGGGATTCAAGCGTTTGAGCCGATCCTCGTCGAAGGTCGCGCGATCCGGCTTCACCCGCTCGTATGTACGGCTTACAATGCCGACTTTGACGGTGACCAAATGGCCGTCCACGTACCGTTGTCTGCGGAAGCTCAGGCGGAAGCTCGCATTCTGATGCTGGCGTCCGGTAACATCCTGAACCCGAAAGACGGCAAACCGGTTGTAACCCCTTCGCAGGATATGGTCCTCGGTTCCTACTATCTGACCATGGATAACAATGAAGCGAAGGGCGCCGGCATGATTCTTGGCTCCGTGAATGAAGCATTCTCCGCTTATCAACGCGGTACGGCTTCGTTGCACGCTCGCGTAGCCATTCCTGCCAAGGCACTCGGCAAGACCGGATTTACGGAAGCACAACAAAATGCACTGCTCATTACGACTGTAGGGAAAATTATCTTTAACGATATCTTCCCGGCCAGCTTCCCGTATATTAATGAACCGACAAGAGTTAACCTTTTCCAAGGCACGCCGGATGACTACTTTATCCACGGAAAAGGCGAGAATGTCTGGGATCGGATTATGAATGCTAAACAAGCCGGCGGTGTAGGTAAAGAATATCTCGGCGAGATTATCGGCCGATGCTTTGAGATTTATCACACTACCGAAACTTCGATCATTTTGGACAGAATCAAACAAACCGGATTCACGTATTCGACTCGTGCCGGCGTTAGTATCGCTGTATCCGACGTAATCGTACCGGATGAGAAACAGGCCATCTTGCGTGAGTCGGATGACAAGGTGCATGTGATTACCACACAGTACCGCCGGGGTCTTATTACGAACGAAGAACGTTATGACCGCGTTATCGATATCTGGTCCAAAGCGAAAGATCAAATTACCGAAGTGCTCATGAAATCGATGGACCGCTACAATTCCATCATGCTCATGGTGGACTCCAAGGCGCGCGGTAACAAATCGCAGATCACTCAGCTCGGCGGTATGCGGGGTCTGATGGCCAACCCATCCGGTCGGATCATCGAGCTCCCAATCAAATCGAACTTCCGCGAAGGTCTGACCGTCCTCGAGTATTTCCTTTCGACTCACGGCGCGCGGAAAGGTTTGGCGGATACCGCGCTTCGGACAGCTGACTCCGGATACTTGACTCGTCGTCTGGTTGACGTAGCACAAGACGTTATCGTCCGTGAAGAAGACTGCGGAACAGATAAAGGCTTTACTGTTAGCGTGATTCAAGACGGTAAAGAGGTTATCGAGGATCTGTATGATCGGAT
>DJTQ01000275.1 GCA_002439285.1 Paenibacillaceae bacterium UBA6304 | reverse complement strand
AGTCGTTCTGGATACTTAGCTGTAATTGGTACAGTTAATTCTTATCCTTTCCGCTCTTTTCGCTGCAAGCGCCTAAATTAGCTGTAGGATTTCCAGTTAGTTTGGCCCGGACCAGGTCTACCGTGCGAAATAACTGTAGGTTTTCCAGTTAATCTTCATAGAGCGGCCTGGTGAGCCCAGGGAGGATAGCGACATGGTGAAAGTGAGCTTGATCAGGAGAAAGGGGGTGTCCCTCAGTCATCTAAGATAACCGAGGGACACCCCCTTCTAAATAAAGGCACTTCTCATTTATATTTGCGCTCGATCAGATTGGCCTGCCAATCCGTTATCACGCCCAAAATGCGAATCCTACGTCATTTTTCATTCAGGTTTGATCAGCCAGTCCAAGTAGCTCGCTCACAGTCACAAACCGATACCCTTCAGTTGCAAGCTCATCTACCAATACTCGTACAGCTTCCATCGTTTGGATTCGTTCGCCATACCCGTCATGAAACATAAAAATGCTGCCATTCTGAATCGTCGGCCTGGTATGATCCAGTATAAACTCGACTCCGGGCTGTTCCCAATCCTTGGCCTCGCCGTTGACAGTACCAATAGAGGTGTATCCTAACTCTACAGCAAGTGAAAGAATATCCTCATTGACCCCAAAATACGGGGGCCGGAAGGTCAATACCGGCTTCCCTGTCACCTGACGAATCCTCGCATCCGCCTGTTGTAATTCAGCCCGCGCTTCCTCCAGCGTCAGTTTGGTCAGGTCAGGATGACAGTAGGTATGATTGGCAATCTCATGTCCGACGGCATGAACTTCTGCTGCGATGTCCCCGAACGCATCGATCTCCTGCCCAATCATAAAGAATGTCGCTTTGCCATTAGCCTTGCGGAAGATATCCAGCAGTTGCTGAGTATATACCGGATGCGGCCCATCGTCAAACGTAAAGGCGACGGCCTTTTCCCGGGTTGGAACCCTGTGTACCAACGATAATTCGGCCATTCAGATACGCCTCCGATTCATAAAGTATAATCCATATTCTAGGAGCGCAGTGTTAGAACAACCACCGACATCGGCGGCAGCGTTGCCGATAATCCTTCGGTGTTTAGCTTCGTTACCCCTTCAAATATCTGCGGCTTTACCGTCTCCGGCTGCTCGAAGGAGTTATGAGCATTCATATCTTCGTGGGTTAGCACACGGCCGCTGACAATTGGACCTCCTGCCAGTCCGCGTAACCGCAGCGATATGTCTGCCTGGCGGTGCGGGTCGATATTGCATAGACTGATGTCGATCGTTCCGTCCGACCGCTTCGATGCCGATGCGCTCACCTGTGGAATCGATTCCCCACCCACTTGATAATCGGCCGTCTCAAGATGAAGCACAAGTGCTTCCGCATCCTGGTGCACCTTGAACATCTCGAACACGTGATAGGTCGGCGTCAGCAACATCTTCTCGCCTTCTGTTAGAATCATCGCCTGCAGCACATTGACTGTCTGTGCAATGTTCGCCATGTGGACACGGTCACAGTGACGATGGAACACGTGGAAATGCAAACCGGCAACAAGAGCATCCCGCAATGAATTCTGCTGGTACAGGAAGCCCGGATTCGTACCCGGCTCCACTTGGAACCAGGTGCCCCACTCGTCGACAATGAGGCCAACTCGTTTCTTCGGATCATACTGATCCATGATCGCCGAATGTCGCACAATGAGTTCCTCCATGCAGAGCGCCAATTGCATCGTCTCGAACCATTCCGCTTCATCAAAACCAAGCGCCTGACGTTTAACCTCAAATCCTCCAGGCACCGTGTAGTTATGCAGGCTGAGACCATCCATATGCCCGCCGGCTTCACGCATCAGAGTCTCCGTCCAGTGATAGTCGTCCACGTTAGCGCCGCCAGCAATCTTATAGACACGATTCTCGCCATAATTTCGAACATATGTCTGAAATCGGCGATATTCGTCGGCGTAATACTCCGCCCGCATGTTGCCACCGCAACCCCAATTCTCATTTCCAACCCCGAAATACTTCAGCTTCCACGGCTTCTCCCGGCCGTTCTCCTTACGCCAGTTTGCCATCGGCGACTCGCCGTCGAAGGTCATGTACTCGACCCATTCCTGCATCTCCTGAACCGTACCGCTGCCGACATTCCCGCAGATATACGGCTCGGTATCCAGCAATTCACACAGGTCAAAAAACTCATGTGTGCCAAAGTGGTTGTTTTCGACTACGCCGCCCCAGTTTGTATTAACCATGCGTTTGCGCTGCTCCTTCGGGCCGACGCCGTCCTTCCAGTGATACTCATCGGCAAAACAACCTCCCGGCCAGCGGAGCACCGGGATGCTAAGGTTGCGCAGCGCCTCCAGGACATCGTTTCGGATACCGCGGGTATTCGGAATCGGTGAATCCTCGCCGATCCAGATGCCTTCGTAGATGCAGCGTCCGAGATGCTCGGCAAAGTGACCATATATATGGCGACTGATCGCACCGGATGACTGATCGGTATTGATGGTAATCGTTGCTTTCATCTAAATCTCTCCCTTCTATTAAAATGAACTATTGAACGGATGTGGGGCAAGTACGTAAAATGTTCCTACAATCGCTGTTGGCTCCAGATTTCATGATCTTATAGAATCATATTCGGCAGAAATCTGGAACCAAAGGCGACCGCAGCCTATGCTTCCGATGTAGCTTTCTTTCAGAAAGCTTTCAACTTTTTCGGAATCACTTTACTCCCTTGCCTGCATCCTATTCTTTAATTCATCTTATCTAGCTTCTCTTCGGCCCTTATCCTTTGACCGCGCCTGCGATCATACTCTTCTGCACCTGTTTGTTGAGCAGTAAATAAATAATAATCGTTGGGATGGTAGCAATCATGAGCCCCGCTCCAATAATCCCCCATTGCGTAATGTAGGTGCCGACCATCGACATCATCCCCACCGTTAAGGTCTGATAGGATTCATTATTTATAAAGGTCGTCGCAAACATCAGCTCGTTCCAACAAGACAGGAATGTAAATATCGCTACCGTCGCTATGGCTGGACTAAC
Source organism: Paenibacillaceae bacterium UBA6304 (assembly GCA_002439285.1). Classification (GTDB taxonomy): domain Bacteria; phylum Bacillota; class Bacilli; order Paenibacillales; family Paenibacillaceae; genus Fontibacillus. The sequence goes on along the minus strand of DJTQ01000275.1, from coordinate 5,487 downwards.
GAGCGGCAACATAATTGAAAAGAATGTTCTATAAATACCACACCCATCCATGACCGCCGATTCTTCCAGTTCGCGGGGTACTCCCTTAAAGAAGCTACTGAGGATGAACACCGCCAGTGGGATACCAAAGGCGACATACGGAATAATCAAGGACCAATAGGTGTTCAGCAAATGCAAGTTCTTCAGGACCATAAACAACGGCAACAGAGCCGCATGAATCGGGACCATCATCCCGAGAAGGATCAGCGTCATCGTTAAGTTACTAAGTTTCCAATTCATCCTGGAGATGGCATACCCCGTCATGGAGGCCAAGATTAAAACAAGGAGAATGGTGGCAGCAGTCACCAAGACGCTGTTAGAAAAATAAGTTAATACATGCCCATCCGATAAGGCCTTGGCATAGTTGCTCCAGAGAAATTTCTTAGGAAGTCCCACAACATCGCCGCTGAATATTTCACTATTATCTTTCAGTGAGAAGAATGCCAACCAGATGAGGGGGTAAATCTGTATGATCGTTACAATGATTAAAAACCCTTGCAGCAGTATCTTCCCAATGTAGTTTGGCCTTTTTTGCAACAGCCCTTTTGCAGTACTCACTTTACTCCCCCCTATTCAGTTTTGAAGAACTTATTAATGATTACTGTGAATACCAAGCACTCCAGTATAATAAAGACGGATATCGCACTACCATAGCCATATCTGTAAGTATCAAAAATGGTTGTATACATTAACGTGCTCGGCACTTCAGTGGTGAATAAAGGACCGCCGCCCGTCAATACATAAATCAGATCGAATACTTTAAATGCACCGATTACTGAAAAGACAAGACATACTTTAAGGATCGGCCGCATTAACGGAATTGTAATGGAGAATGCCGTCCGTATACGGGAAGCTCCGTCAATTTTAGCCGCTTCGAAAATATCCTGCGAAATCGATTTGGCACCGGCATACATCAGCAACATATGGTAACCGACATACTGCCAAAGCGTTGGAATAAAGGAAGCAACAAGTGCCGTATCCTTTTGCCCGAGCCAGTCTTGGGCCAGATTCGAAAGACCTATACTCTCGAGCAACCAGTTCAATAGGCCATAATCCGCATTATAGATTTTAGACCACAATTGGGCGATTACGACGGTTGAAATCAGTACCGGAATAAAATAAACCGTACGGTAAAACCCTTCACCTTTGATTGTGGATGCCAGTATAAGGGCAAGCACAAGAGATAGAGGCAATTGAATGAAAATAGACGCTGCCGCAAACAGCATGGAATTTTTTATGGAGTTTAATGCCCGTGTATCTGTGAACATCTCTTTATAATTATCCAATCCAATAAACGCACCTTTACCGACGCCATTCCAATCTAATAAACTATAATAACTTGAGACAAAGATCGGAACTAATACAATTGTACAAAAGATGAGGAGGGTAGGCAGGACAAATATAGCAATGGCCTTCTTGTTGGAAAATACAGAATTCATTATGGTTCTCCTCTCAAAGATGTGGTCAGGGAATAGTCCCTGACCACATCTCGTTTGGGTTTATTCACGGATCAGAGACTTAGCTCCGTCGGTTTAAGCTGTGCCATCTGTTTACAGAATTCCTCAGGAGTGATATCGTCTGCCAAAAGTTGCGCAATTAAATTTTTGTGTGTTTCCGCAGAATCGGCCGGGAGAATATTGTCCCACCAAGCAATAAACGAGGTAGCTGTTTTCATAATATCTGCTGCTGACTGGTCGAGTGTGGAAAGACCTGAAGTATCAAGCCCGTCAATGTTCCAGCTTGGAAGCCCTGCTCCTGCGAGATAGCCTTGGGTGCCGAGTTGCTCACTTAGGTACATAAGAAATTCAACAGCTTCTTTTGGATGCTCTGTAGTGTTACTGACATAGAAACCATCAACTGCTCCGCCGAAGATTTCGGTGTTCTTCCCTTTACCGTCTTCAAAGACCGGGAATGGGATTACTTTGACTTTGCCTTTAACTGCAGAGGACGGATCTTCGATACCGGCATTAACCCAGTTGGCCTGGAACATCATGGCTCCATTGCCTGCATTAAACGCGCCCAGCATTTCATCATAGCTCATGCTAAACATACTTTTGTTGAAGGCGCCTGCCTTCGCCAACTCTTGCATTTTGGCAGCTGCAGCAACAAATTCGGGCGAATCCCATTTGGAAGGGTCCTTAAACGCCTCGGTGACTGCGTCATTTCCTGCCTGGCGCATCGCAATCATGTCGTACCAGTACATGCCGGGCCACCGGTCTTTCTCTCCGATGAGAGCCGGAGTAATTCCCGCTGCATTCAGTTTCTCTACAGCATCGAGCATTTCCGTATAGGTCGTTGGGATTTTGGCTCCCGCTTTATCAAACAGTTCGGTATTCACAAACAAATTCGCAATATGAGTGTAGACGGGCAGTGTGTAAATTTTGCCGTCGACTTCAATAGCTTCCGACATCCCCGGAGCCATTCTCGACTTCACATCGTCCGTTAAATAGCTGGTGATTTCAAGGACATTCCCGGATTCGATATATGGTTGCATAAAGCTGCCTCCGCCCATGCCATAAAAAATGTCGGGCGCTTCGCTTGCGGCAAGTGAGGTCTTAATTTTGGTTTTATATTGTTCGCCAGTCGTTCCTGTCCGCTCAATTTGGATGTCTGGATGCTCACTGTTCCATTTCTCGATAATTTGCGGCAATAATTTAGCCGATGGGTCCGTATTGCCAACCGACTGATCCCACAGCGTCAACTTCACGGAACCGCTTCCATCTTTCGTCGTCGTTTTCCCCCCGGATGAATCGGAGGAGCATGCGGCCAGGCTGCCTGCAAGCCCTACGGCCAGAATAATGCTCATTGATTTTTTTAATAACGCTTTCATCTCTTTGACCTCCCTGATTGTGAATTTGCTGCTTCTAGTAGTCATTTTAGGGAAGTACCCCTGATAACTCCATTCAAAATATGCACATTGTCTTGTAAAATCCGAACATCTCTTTATTCATCATTTCCCGCTTCGATACTCATTCATAGACCTACCGGTCGCTTTCTTGAAAAGAACGCTGAAATAGTGCGGATCCACGATTCCAACCTGCATACCAATCTCATAGCCTTTTAAACCGGTTGTTTTCAGCAGGTTTTCAGCTTTTTTCATGCGAAGATTCGTAAGATACTCTACAAAGGTCTGCCCCGTTTCCTTCTTCATAAGCCGTCGCAAATGGCCTGGGCTGATATAGAATGCCGCAGCGGTGCTTGCCAGCCCGACCTGGGGATCGCTCAGATGATTCTCCAAATACTCTTTCACCTGACTAATCAGGTTGCCTTCTCTAGCTTGATTTATCGATTGAATGGTTCTCGTCATATGAAGGACATAACTTTCCAATGTGTTCATCAAATCCGGAAGATTGTCTGCCGTGAGAATCGAGACCATCGTCTCTGTATTCGGCATCTGCTCCTCCTCCATGTGCTGCTCCATCGCCGCGCGCTGGCATTCATTAATTACATCCATCGCCGCCATCCGGAACTGTGACACACTGGAGAACGAGACGTCAAAAATTTGCGTCAGAATCTGCATCGCACGCTCGGACGAACCGACACTAATGCAGAAATGCAATTGCTGAAGAAGCTCCGGGTCGGATCGATAATGCTCTTCCCTGTTGTCCACGATATCTTCGAAGCAAACCACCTGATTATGACCGACGAAAGCTTTGTAATGAATCGCACGACAGGCTTCCTGATATCCCAGGTGTGCTTCTTGTATTTTTTCTCGTTTGCGCCCGATCCCGATACTTACCAAGCATTTGTAGGCATCGATCAAATAGGTTTGAAGTGATTCACAATCGGTGACAAGATTCTTATCTTGGTTAAACGAAATGATCACTATTTGATTTTGGGTGTCCGGTATAACAAGCACTTGGGGATCATTCTGTAAAAATGCAGCCGTCTTGGCTCTACATTCCATCCCTAATAAAATCAACTGTTCCTCTGTCTGCTTCTCGGATATCGGGGAAACTTCTATAACGGCAATTTGATACGCAGCGCCGCTGAGAAATACAGGCAGTTTAAAATATTCCGCTTTTTCATGGATTTCGTCTTTTGATAGAGTGCCCTTTAACCATTGAACCAGAAATTTCTCCCTAAGATACGGGAAATTCCGCTCCAGATCTTTCTTTAACTTCTCCAGTTCCTTATTCCGCGTACGTTCCTCATCAATCTTATGTTTTAGCTTGTCGGTCACATGGAGCAGATCGGAGGCATGAATCGGTTTTAGAATGAAATCAAAGATCCCAATTTTGATACTTTGTTGGGCATATTCAAATTCATCGTGGCCGGTAACGACCACAATTTTAATATCCGGGTATTTCTCTAATACCTTGCCGCTAAACTCAATCCCGTTGATGTACGGCATGTAAATATCCGTGAAAATGATATCCGGCCTAAGTTCATCCACCTTCTCCATTGCTTCGTGTGCATTGGAAGCTTCGCCTACGATCATCAGACCTTGGCTTTCCCAGTCAATGCGCATTCTAATCAGATTCCGGATCAGATGTTCATCGTCCACAATCAGAACCTTCAATTTTCCCATGATGCATCTACTCCATTCGGTATGACTAACGTTATAATCGTTCCCTTTCCCGGTTCGCTCTCCATGGTTACACAGTCTTTATCTCCATAAAAAATACGCAAGCGCTCCATGGTTCCCCACAGTCCAAAGCTCTTGATTTGACCTTTTCTTTCCGTGTATAGAATTTGCGCAATCTCTTCTTCCGACATGCCCACACCGTCATCAGATATAGATATTTTCACTGCACCTTCAGCGGTCCTTGCACTGATCCGGATCGTCCCTTTCATTCCTTTGGGTCGAATGCCATGATAAAGACAATTTTCAACCAATGGCTGCAACACCAGCTTTGGAATCGGAGACTGTAGACAGTCTTCGTCCACCTCGAACTGAGCCTCAAAGACATCCTGGTAACGGACATTCTGGATTTTTAAATAATTGCGAACCATCTCAATTTCTTCACCGACCGTGATTACATCTTGTCCTTTGCTAACACTCATCCTATAATAACTTCCCAATGCTTCAATCAGATAACATACCTGATCGTTTAACCCGGACATGGCCAAGGAAGTAATCGAGTCCAACGTATTATATAAAAAGTGCGGTTTGATCTGGGATTGCAGTGTACTCAACTCCGCCTTGCGAATCGTCTTCTGCTCTTCAATAACGCGCTTCAACAGCTGATCAATTTGTTCAATCATCTGATTGTAACCGATATAGAGCTGTTCAAATTCATAACTGTTCAGTTCCACATTGACTTTCATAAAGTTGCCGCTTGGGGCTTTGTTCATGGAACGCAGAAGCTTATGTATCGGATTAATAATACTCCGCGAAATGATGAATGAGCTCACAAAGAAAATAGTTCCGTTAATCACCAGCAGAATCAGCGCTAAAAGCACAAGCGATTTGTTTCGCGACTCAATGCTGTTGTGCGGCGTTAT
>DJTQ01000422.1 GCA_002439285.1 Paenibacillaceae bacterium UBA6304 | reverse complement strand
CATCGATAATGTACAAGTTTTCTTTGTTCTTATCATAGAGCTGATCGACAATGCCCAGGAGAGTCGACAATTTCACGTCGATCGATAAATACCCGAGCACCTGGCTGGTTGGTATTTTCTCAATCCGCCGGTGCAGGGTAAATACCTGCTCCGTCGTCACTAGCGGGAATGGAGCCAGAAGCCCGTAATGATGGCTCGTATGCGTAGTTTGAATTTGTAGCGGCTCATCTCCGGACAAGGCGGAAGCCGGATAAGGGGCGAGATCCTGCCACCGCTTCGGAGTATCCTGGGTGATCATAGTGGCTTTATTGTCCTTGACCCCGTAAAGATAAACCTGATAGATGCCCGGCATTGCCTTGTACATATAATTGAGCGACGCATAGATGCTGATATTCGCGGACATCTCCTCATAACCGGCATTGAGCTGTCTGTTAAATTCGGAATCCGAATATACGCCAAGGGAGACCCGATTGATCTCCTGCAGCAGACTATCGATATTGCGGTATCCCTGGTAGAGCAGATTCGTATTTTCTTCGACCGCCCTTGTTCTAAGGGAATTTGTTGTATGTGAATAGCTGACGGTCATGGCCGCCCCGGTACATATGACAATCGGCAATAACATAAATACAATCAATTTGGTGCGAATGCTGTTCCATTTCATTTAATCCACTTCCGATCAATATTTTACACCTTAGTGATCACTTCTGTCGGTGTGAGGGGGATCAAAATAACTCCATAATAACATTATAAGACATATAACGACAAAGAGAGACATTGAAAAGGGGGAGGGCCAAACATGCGTAGCAGAAAGTTATCGCAGTATGGACAGCAGTTCTTTTTCGTCGGCCCGGCGTTAATCTTCTTCACTCTGGTCATGATTATTCCATTTTTGATGGGGATGTATTATTCCTTTACGGATTGGAATGGCGTATCGGGTGAGGTCGCTTGGGTCGGCTTCGATAATTTCGCAAAAATATTTTCCGGGGATCCGGATTTCTGGAAGTCCTTCTGGTTTACGGTTCGGTTTACGGTCTTGGGCGTCTTGCTTACCAACGTAGTCGGATTCTTCCTGGCTTATTTCCTTACCAAGCCTTTGAAATCACGGAGCGTACTTCGTACCGTATTCTTTATGCCGAACGTGATCGGCGGCCTGCTGCTCGGATTTATCTGGCAGTTCATTTTTATTAAAGGGTTTTCGACAATGGGAGAAGTGACGGGTTGGTCTTTCTTCGAGCTTCCTTGGCTCGGCGATGCAACCACCGGCTTCTGGGCGATCGTGATGGTATTTGTATGGCAATACTCAGGTTACTTGATGGTCATTTATATCGCTTCGCTTAGCAACGTTTCGAAGGAAGTGCTTGAAGCCGCTTCAATCGATGGCGCGAATCATTTCCAGGTGCTGAAAAGCATTATTGCTCCGCTGATTATGCCGGCAGTAACAGTCGCTTTGTTCCTGGCGATTTCCTGGTCCTTTAAAATGTTCGACCTCAATCTGTCCTTGACTAAGGGTGGACCATTCAAATCAACGGAATCGGTTGCTTTGAACATCTATAATGAAGCATTCTTGAATAACCGATATGGTCTTGGTACAGCTAAAGCATTACTGTTCTTTGTTATTGTAGCGATCATATCCCTGATTCAAGTTCGCGTCACGAAGAGCAAGGAGGTTGAAGCTTGATGGAGACCAAATCGCGCAAAGGGAATTTTGTTATCGAGATTATTATGATTTTGGTGGCTCTGTTATTTTTAGCCCCGTTCTATTTTCTGTTTACCAACTCGGTTAAATCATTTGGTGAAATTTTGTCCAACGCGGCCTCCTGGCCGTCCCAGTTCCACTGGGATAACTATTCAAAAGCGTGGGAACTGGCCCGCTTCTCAGAGGCTTTCCGCAATTCGGCGGTAATCACTATATTGAGTGTAATCCTCATCACGTTGTTCAGTGCTATGGCTGCTTACAAGATGGTAAGATCCAACACCAGATTCAACCGTATTTTGCTGATGCTGTTCGTGATGTCCATGGTGGTTCCGTTTCAAACCATCATGATTCCGGTACTCAAAGTGGTAAATACACTTGGCGTCAACAACAGCATTTGGGGACTGCTCCTGACAAATTTAGGTCTCAGTCTTCCGATGGCGATTTTCCTGTTCCACGGTTTTGTTAAGTCCGTTCCTTTGGAAATTGAAGAGGCGGCAACCGTTGACGGCTGCAATCCGATTACGGTATTCTTCCGGATCGTAATGCCGCTGCTCAAGCCAATGATGATGACGATTATCGTGCTTAACACATTGGGGATCTGGAATGACTATTTGCTGCCATCGCTGATTTTGCAAAATCCTTCGTTGCGGACGATTCCGCTGGCAACTTATTCTTTCTTCGGGCAGTACACGAAACAGTGGGATATGGCGCTTCCGGCGCTGACCATCGGTATTCTGCCGATTGTCATCTTCTATCTGTTGTTACAGCGTCACATTGTTGAGGGAATTGCGGCAGGTTCGGTGAAAGGTTAATATCGACAAGCCTGGCGTTCCAATATAAAGAAGTCAAAAATGACTAGGGGGAAATAAGTTATGAACAAGAAACGCTCCATGATTATCTTGTCCGTGCTGTTGGTAATGAGTATGATGCTCGCGGCTTGCGGCGGCAAAAACAACGCCGATAATGCAGCCAACGGAAACTCCGGCAAAAGCGGAGATGTGAAGACGGTTAAGATTTTCCAATTCAAAACAGAAATCGTTGAAGGTCTGAACGAATTGAAGGTCGAATTTGAAAAAGAAAATCCAAACATCAAACTCGACATCCAAACCGTAGGCGGCGGTGCAGACTATGCGGCAGCGCTCAAAACGAAATTTGCTTCCGGCGATGCACCTGACATCTTCTCGAACGGCGGTTTCGCCGAACTGGATATGTGGCAAGATAAGATTGAAGACTTGTCCGATCAGCCATGGGTGAAAGATCTTGTGCCTTTGGCAGCAGAACCTATGACTAAAGACGGTAAAGTATACGGTATGGCGATGAACCTGGAAGGTATCGGTTTCATCTACAATAAAGACCTGTTCGCAAAAGCGGGTATCACTGAAACACCTAAAACAATCACTGAGTTGGAAGAAGCGGCTAAGAAACTTCAAGCTGCCGGAATCACTCCGTTCGGTAATGCCTATCAAGAATGGTGGTTGCTTGGTAACCAAGGGATCAGCACCGCATTTGCAAGACAGGACAATGTTGATGAGTTCATCAAAGGCCTGAATGAAGGAACTGCAACAATCGTAGGCAACGAGCACTTTAAGAACTGGAGCAACTTGCTTAACCTTACCGTGAAATATGGCCAAAAGAATCCGTTGACTACGGATGCCAACACACATCTTGCTCTTTTCGCAAACAGTGAAATCGCAATGATGCAAGAAGGTAACTGGGACCAAACTCTGATCGACAACATTACACCGGGCATGAACATGGGTATGTTCCCAATGCCAATCGATGACGATGCCGAGAAGAATGACAAGTTGACTGTAGGTATTCCTGCAAACCTGGTTGTAAATAAAGATTCCGCTTCTAAAGAAGAAGCAAAAATCTTCTTAAACTGGCTTGTAACTTCCGACATGGGTAAAGAGTATATCGTTAAAAAATGGAAATTCATCCCTGCCTTGACGACGATCCCTGCATCCGCTGAAGACATCGGCGTGTTGGGAGCAGACGTTAAGAAATATGTAGACGAGAATAAAGTCTATGGTCTGCAATCTTCGAAATTCCCGGATGGGGTAACTCAAGAATTCGCTAGCGTGATTCAGGAACTCATCGCCGGTAAAACCGACGTGAATGGCTGGATGACTAACATGCAAGCGGCATGGGACAAGCTTAAAAAATAATTGGAAATACCAACTTGTTTCGTGATGCGATTGTAACGACAACATAGATAGGTGCATCCGAGAGAATCGCATCAGGCAGACTGCTTCCGTGCCCGCTCAATTATGAGGGTGGACGGGAGCAGTTTTGTCGTTTTTTCTATTAGAATTCAGGAAATGGAGGAGATGTATTGGACAGCAAGCAAAATCACACATGCGGATTGAAAATGGGGGTGGATTATTATCCGGAGCAATGGGATAAAGAACTCTGGGAGCAAGATGTTCAATTAATGAAAGTAACGGGAATCCGTGTTGTTCGTTTGGCCGAATTTGCCTGGAGCCGGCTAGAGCCCTCATCCGGCATTTACGAATTCGATTGGCTCGATCAAGCCTTGGATTTGTTCCACAAATATGGCATCGAAGTAGTACTCGGGACTCCGACTAACACACCGCCTCGGTGGCTGACCGACTTAAGACCCGACATCTTGCCTGTATTCGCAAACGGTAATATTCATTATTCCGGGGTACGAGGACACCGGTGCTATAACAGCGAATCAATGCATTTATACGGTACGAGAATCGTGGAGAGAATGGCGGAACATTTCGGAAAGCACCCGGCGGTCGTAGGTTGGCAGATCGACAATGAGTTCGGGATGACGGATTGCCATTGTCCCCGGTGCAGCAATGGGTTTCGTGTGTGGGTGGAACGGAAGTACGGTACGCTGAAGGCGGTCAACCGTGAGTGGGGAACTGTTGTCTGGAGCGGGGAGTATAACGACTGGTGCCAAATCGGCGCGCCGCTTGGGGGATCTCCGCATCAGAATCCATCCTATTTACTGGATTACTCAAGATACCAATGGGACACGGTCGTTCGGTTTCAGC
>DJTQ01000406.1 GCA_002439285.1 Paenibacillaceae bacterium UBA6304 | reverse complement strand
TGGCGCTTCAACTGCAGGCGGCATGTCGCCGCGCCGGGCTTCCGTTCATCATCAACGACGATGTGGAGTTGGCCCTTCGGATCGGGGCCGACGGCGTCCACATCGGACAGGATGATGAAGACCCGGCAAGGGTCCGCGACCGCATTGGAAACCGCCTGCTCGGCGTTTCGGCTCACACGGTCGAAGAGGCGCGGCTCGCGGCCCGCCAGGGCGCGGATTATCTCGGCATCGGGCCGATCTATCCGACCGTGTCCAAAGACGACGCCCATGCGGTGCAGGGCCCGGAGATTCTCCGCGAGCTTCGCGGCGCGGGAATCACCTTGCCCCTGGTCGGCATCGGCGGAATTACCGCTGAGCGCGCCGGTGAAGTCATGCGCGCGGGCGCGGATGGCGTCGCCGTAATTTCCGCTGTAACGGCGATGCCCGGGGCCAAAGTCAGGGCCACCGTGGAGGACTTTATCGTCCGGACTAGCCCCAGTCAACTTGGCCGACACGGCATAACGGATTTATAGGGGGAGGGCTGGGCGTCGCCGTGGTCATTCGTAGTCGCAGCCGCAGTAGAAGTCGCATTTGCAGTCGAAGTTGCAGTTGCAGCCCAAGCCTTAACCACCCCCTAGCTTACCGGTCACCCACGAACTCAAAGTTCTAACGAACTCTGTGATTCTTATTTGAGCCAAATACGGGAGTTTGAGATTCTTACGAACTCCAGTAGCGTTATTTTGAGTAAAGTGAATCCTTTTGGAGCCAAATATACTCAATAGCGCTGCTGGAGTTCGTTAGGTTTACTAAGCGCTCCTTTATCTGCAAATAAGCTCCATACGATTCGTTAGAGGAAGGAAACTCGAATTCTCTACCGCTCAGCGCCCCAATTACCTCCCGCCCACCGCTCATCCATCCCCCCGACCCCGACCTACCCATTGCCCCCCACCACAATTCTCGTTTGCCCTTCCCTTCTACCATTTATTGGTGAATAAAATCTATTAATCGAATAAGCCGCGCGGGTCCGGTTCGGTTCACCGTAAATCAGGTTGGATGCTATTGATGCCCGTAGAGCGACCTTAGACCTAGGTTTAGATGTTGTGGGTATAGTGACTTTGTAGTGGGTAATAGTTGGGTGTGACTCGTGTTGTGCCAATCGGATTAGACGAAAGGAACTAAAACGGAATTTTCCTAAGATTGATTCCATCGTTGGTAGAGATTGGGTCGAAAATCGGGTAGTATATTTGGTAAATAGTTCATTTAATTGTGCGGGATTTTATATTTTTTGAAATGGAGGAATGGTCGTGTATTCAACGAGTGAAATACGTTCCACCGCCAGAAGAACATCACAGGGCGGAGCGGATGTTAAAAGAATGGAGAGCCAGTTTGCTTCATCGGTGCACGATGCTTCTTCCTGGTGGAAAGGAAAGGCGAGCGAGGCGTTCAAAGAGGACTATGTGGCGAAGGCAAAAAAAGAGGTAGATCGCCTGCAAGTCGAGATTCGTGATTTGGAGACGGGGCTTGACCGGTTGGCGCGAGAAGTTCAGATTGCAGAGGATCGAAAACGGGCCGAAGCAGAGAAACAAGCGCTTCTATTGAAGCAGCAGAAGAACAAGAAATAAATATTTTTCTTAAAAGGGAGATTGGGAATGATGTTGTCCGAAAGAGATCTTTTACTGTTATGTGAATTGGCTCAAACAGGTCTGCTGAACACGCAGTCTTCCGGACCTGTTATGGAAATTGTCCGAACTTTGCAGAATAGCCTTGCCGTGCGCGGGCAGGGAGATTTGGTCCAAGGGATTCTGGGATCCGTGAATTTTGCTGACCTGGAACTTAAAGAAGTCAAGGAGTTCAAGGGGCAGGCAAGGAGCAACAATGGGTACGTGTTTATTGATAAGGAACATAGCGGCCGCACAATTCTGCTGCAGGAAACCGGGGAACCGGCTGAATCCCATACATATGATTTTGATAACTATAAAGTTACTGAAGAGCTTGAAGAAATGATAGATTCCGGAGAAAATAGCACCTTTATCGGCATGGCCTTGGGCGGCTGGCGGGCTGCCGAACTTGCGGCCAAATTCGATGCGAAAGCCGTAGTATTCGGTGCACCGAGTTTGGATGAACTCCCGGGCAAAGCAATTAACTATGTGGGAGAAGACGATCCGGTCGGCGATTTTACGGATAAAGTACGGTTCATCAAGCAACGTGCGGACTTGGACGAAACGGATGAAAGCTTTTTATACAGAAGACTGGAGTTTCATGAAGACGGGAAACCGGTGATTACGGAGCAAAGTGATTTTTCCCGGTTCGTAAGTTGGTTCTACAATACTGCAGGAACGGTGGAGCCCGAGATTTGGCGCATTTTCTTTTCGAGCACGGAGGAAGAGGATCTACTGCTGCCGGATTTGGGTGTGTATGCTGTATTTTTGAAAATCGGCGATTTAAACAAGGAAGGAATCTTGCGATCTCTTGATGAGGCCGTGAGATATGCGGGCCGTCAGTTAGATAATAATCGTAACGAAATGGCCGTCGAATTGGAAAAGGTAACGGAGAGTCAATTTGATGCCCGATTTGAGGAAATTGCCGAGAAGTATGCAGCACGCGCCTCCAGAATTATCGATGGCATTTTTGATAGTGTTCAAACCGTGCTGATGGGGGTCGCCTTGTTTACATTAGAACAAGAAGGATTTGAGGTAGAGCCTTGGATGGACCGATTTTATGTCCGAATTGACGAACTGGTGGACCAGGAATTGAGCCGGGTAAAAGATTGTCTTGATCAGGCTATGGGCCGCCATTTGGAGCGTACACTGCAGTTTCCGGATTTTACATTGGAATGGTGAAAGAGAGGAACGCTGCAATTCGAGGATGTTTTGCTGAATTGGTGAGGGGGAGAAATGTGAGAACGAAGCGCACGGCTATGCGAATGATATTGATTATGATGATAGCCATGATTACTACATTGGGAGTGAGCGGTTGCATGAAGAAGAAGAGTGATCCGGAAGCGATAAAAGATCAAATGATCACCTATTTACAGGAGAAGTATGGCGAAGAATTTATTCCTCTCTCTTTTGAATCCAGCGGATTTGCTTATAGCTATGACACACTGTGGGTCTACCCGAAACAAGGAACGAAAGCGGATCGTTTTGAAGTGCGTGGATCTACGGCAAAAGACGATACTTACGTGCTGAGTGACGGATACTATGGTATTTATATCAAGCCGAAATATGAGGCGGTTTTATCCAGCTTTGTAAGTGAAATATACAAGGATTTCAAACTGTTTACCGACTTTGGCGAAGGTGTCTGGTCGGAACAATTGAACAAGAATACGAAAATTGAGGAAATCTATGAGCTGGACAAATTAATATCTTCAAGCAATGTTATTTTTGTCAAAGAGGATTCCGCTAAGAATATAGACGACGAAGAGGCGATCAGAAAGATTGCCGAGAAGATGAAAGCGAAGAAAATGGTCGGTAACATCCAATTATATGTCGTATATAACGACAAATTCGATTCCATCGGTTTAGAGGCTTTAAGTTTAACGAATGCCCAAATGAAGAGTGTTTTTCTGCGCGATTATGAAATGATTAAAGTGAACAGAAACTTAGAAGTGAAAAAATACGGGGAGGGGACCTAATGGCAGAACTAAGCGAAAGTCAGTTAATCCTCCTTGATAATTTGATCTATTTAAAAGATGTAGCAAATCGGGAAAACAAGAAAGTCAGCGTCATTGTAGAAGATTTACTGGATGGCGGTTTGGAGAAAAGCAAGGATAAAGTAACCGGCACCTACCCCGGCCAAATGAATGAAGAAGAATGGATTGCGATCCTGAAGAACATTGAACAAGACAAACAACTGATGGATCTCACGGTTAAGCATGGCGATGTCGGTAATGTGTATGACGAAAAAACTGGAAAGATTGTACGGGATAAGAATGGCCAGCCAATTGAACCCGGTGCCCGTATGGCAACCTTCGTAGATGCTCAAGACAATGCAACCGTCGTCTTCCGCGGTACGTCCGGTGATTATGAGTGGCATGATAACGGTACAGGAGCGTATTTGTCCGATACGGAAATGCAAGTCGCCGCTTTGAAATATATTGAAAGCCTGCCCTATGACAATATTACCGTAACGGGTCACTCTAAGGGAGGCAACAAGGCTCAGTACGTCGCAATTTTGTCCGATAAGGTAGATCGGGCGGTATCGTTGGACGGACAGGGATTTCCGAAAGAGTTTATCGAGAAGTATGGCGATTTGATTGCAGCGAACAGAGGTAAAATCATATCCATTTCGGCTAAAGATGATCCGGTCAACCGGTTGCTGATTCCGGTGGCCGGTAAGATTATTTACATTGAGACGGCGAATCCTGAGAAATTCTACGATATCTTTTTCTATCATAAACCTAACCTGGTCCTTGACGAGAATGGCCAATTGAATAAAGAAGGAGATCCGGGGCTGGTCTCCAACTTTATAAATGACTTTACGATTTACATCAACGATACCATGAAACAGCCCTATCTTGGTTATGCCGCCGACGGC
>DJTQ01000262.1:843-16156 GCA_002439285.1 Paenibacillaceae bacterium UBA6304 | reverse complement strand
TAACGTTCCGGATCTACCCGCCGCTTACGAAGATATTCCATCCCGCAGCCGGAGCAGACCAGCTTATAGCGGTAAGGGAGAGTTTTACGTTTGGCTTGGCCCGGCAGGGACTGGCAATAGCGGCTTCCGTCGACTTTTTTCAGCAGGGCCTTAAACTCGGGATCACGGTGCTGATATCCCCTACCGGATAAGTGCAAGTGGTAGTGGCAGAGTTCGTGCTTAATTATTTTCTCCACTTCATCTATTCCGTAAGCTTCCAATTGGGCCGGATTAATTTCGATATGATGGGTTTTCATAAAATACCTTCCGCCGGTTGTTCTGAGCCGTCCGTTAAACCTCGCCTGATGGCGGAACGGCACGCCGAAGTTCCGCAGTGAGATCTCCTCGACCCATTGCTGAAGTTGCTTGTCGTCCATTGTTCTCTCCGCCCCCTTTCTAAGGATGTACTTGAATTTTAACTTCTCCTTACGCTACACTGTCAAGTAGGTAAAGAACGAAAAGGAGAATATCTTGATATGGCCGTTATGAGATACGTCATTTTACAGCAGGACCAGAAATTATTGTTCGTGGAGATGCCCGGCGATTATGCCTATCAACTGAGCGCGTTGAATCTGCGCCTTAACAAAGAGATCGATAAGCTGACGGCGGAGCAAGTGCCGGTTTTGCCACGAGCGATCGCAGAGTGCGACCGACTCGATCTGCTGCAGGAATCGCTGCAAATCACCAGCGGTTTGGAGTATATTAATGAGCTCGAGGCAGCTTTCAGCGCAATTCGGGAAGAGAACTACCCTCTCGTCTCCCTGCTCACGGAAATCCGTGCGCTTCAAGCCCAGTTGGAACAGTGGTACGAAGAGGAAGGCATCGTCTAATTCAGCCTGCGGAACACTTGGACCTGCACGGTTTCCGGCATTCACCCATATGCTACCTACAAAGAATGCCGGAGGAGGAGACCCTGTTGCCCAAATGGCTCAGCAACCAAATTATGCGCGCCTTCCATAAGCGCGACCGCCGCCAGATTGTTTTGCTCAATGATTGCTGGTTCTTTTATTACAATCGCCAGGGCGCGAATAACGAATCCAGCAACCTATAATAAGAATAAGCCCATGCCGGGCAAATAGCCCTTTCATTGTAAAAGCCCGCCGGGTTCGGCGGGCTTATTTGTAGTTATCTACGAGATAAATTTTACGGTTTCCGCATCGTTAGTCCGACGCGTCCCTTTTTCAGATCTACATTCAGCACCCAAACGGTGACATTATCTCCAACCGATACGACGTCCATCGGATGTTTGACAAAGCCCTCGCTTAACTGGGAAATATGGACGAGTCCGTCATTCTTAATCCCGATGTCCACAAAGGCACCGAAATCGATAACGTTACGAACCGTGCCCTGAAGTTCCATTCCCGGCGTCAAATCCTCGATCTTCAGCACATCGGTACGGAAGATCGGAAGCGGCAGCTCTTCGCGGGGATCGCGCCCCGGTCGCTGGAGACTGTCCAGAATATCGCGTAGGGTCGGCACGCCGACCTCCAGCCGTTCCGCCAATGCTTCGGCGTTTAACGCTGCAAGCTTGTCCGCCAGCTCTTTCGAACCTAGCTGATCCAGGCCTACGCCCAGCTCGGCGAACAGCCGGTTTACCACGTCATACGACTCGGGGTGGATCGGCGTGCGGTCCAGCGGATGCTCGCCTTCGGAGATCCGCATAAAACCGATGCACTGTTCATAGGTCTTCGCGCCAAGCCGCGGAACCTTTTGCAGCTGTTTCCGACTGTGGAACCGTCCGTTTTCTTCACGGAATTTGACGATGTTCTTAGCAGTCGTGGCATTCACGCCGGACACATACGATAGTAGCGAGGGAGACGCCGTATTCACGTCGACCCCGACGTGGTTTACAGCCGACTCTACGACCGTAGTCAGGCTCTCATCGAGATGCTTCTGGGAGACGTCATGCTGGTATTGGCCAACCCCGATCGCCTTCGGCTCGATCTTGACCAGCTCGGCCAGCGGATCCTGCAGCCGGCGGGCAATCGAGACCGCGCTACGTTCAGCGACATCCAGTTCCGGGAACTCCTGCGCCGCCAGCTTGGATGCGGAATAAACGCTCGCACCGGCCTCGTTGACGATCAAATAGGCCAGCTCTTTATCCTTGCGCTCGGCGATCACTTCCGCCACGAACTGTTCCGTCTCGCGCGAAGCCGTACCGTTGCCGATAACGATCAGCGTTATGGCGTAACGGTCGATCAGCTCGTTGAACTTGGCGGCCGCTTCCCGTTTCTTGTTGTTCGGCGGCGTCGGATATGTTACCGCAACTTCCAAAAGTTTGCCCGTATCGTCCACAACGGCGAGCTTGCAACCGGTCCGGAACGCCGGATCGACGCCAAGTACCCGCTTGCCCCGTACCGGCGGCTGCAGCAGTAAGCTGCGCAGATTCCCCGCGAAGATGGAAATCGCCTGCTGTTCGGCGCGTTCCGTCAGTTCTCCGCGTACTTCCCGCTCAATGGAAGGCGCAATCAACCGTTTGTAGGCGTCTTCCACGACGGAGTGAAGTACGCTCTGCGCAACGGAGGTGCTCTTAATCCATCGGCCCGCAATATATCGGTGGATCTGTTCCGTTTCCACTTCAAGCGAAACCTTGAGCACCTCTTCCCGTTCTCCGCGGTTCATGGCGAGAATCCGGTGAGACGGCATCTTCTTGGCCGCTTCACGGTAGTTATAGTACATCTCATAGACGGATTCCGCTTCAGGCGACTTCGCCTCGGACACCATCATGCCGTGATCCATTGTATACTTCCGGACCCACGCCCGGGTAGCCGCCTCATCGGCCATGCCTTCAGCCACGATATCCATAGCGCCCTGCAGCGCTTCTTCCGCTGTTTCCACACCCTTGTCCGGTTGAATATACTTAGCGGCTTCCACCAACGGGTCGCCCTGTTTGGGCTGGGACAGCAGCCATTCTGCCAATGGAGCGAGTCCTTTTTCCTTAGCCACGCTGGCCCTTGTCTTCCGTTTCTGCCGGTAAGGACGGTACAAGTCCTCCACTTCCTGAAGCTTGACCGCTTTGCGGATTGCCGCTTCCAGTTCGCCCGTAAGCTTATCCTGCTCTGCGATAATCCGGATCACCTCGGATTTACGCTCCTCCAAATTGCGGAGATAATGTGTACGTTCTTCAATATCGCGTAACTGGTTCTCATCCAGTTCGCCGGTCATTTCTTTCCGGTAGCGGGCGATAAACGGAATCGTATTGCCTTCATCCATCAGCGAAATGGTGGTTCTCACTTGCTTCAAGGACAAGGCAAGCTCCTTTGCTACTTGCTGCACAATACGTTCACGGTCCCCGCTCTCATTCTTCTCCTGCGTTGCGTTAGTTTCCGATTGCGACAAAGAAATCCCTCTTTCATTCAAAAATTCCATGATCCTTTTATTATCACAAACTTCCAGCCTCTTTTCCACCACCAGAAAGGAAGGCTTCATTTCCGGCATCCATCACTAAAGAAAAAACACCGGCCCGGTTTCAAATCCGAGACGGTGCATTTCTTGTTCATTAAAATGTGGAGTAATTCTCCACGCCTGCCGAGGCAAAGATAAAAATGGCCAAGATGAGAATTAAAAGAATGATGCCATAAATCGCCGTTCCGACAATCCCGCAGACTAATCCTGCTATCGATAAGCCTTTACCCTGCTCTCCGGTTCGCTTCAGTTCTTTGAAAGACAAGCTGGAAAACACGATTGCGACGATTCCCAAAAGGAAACCTATGTACGGAACTACGATGGACAAAACGCCCAGTACAAGCGAAGCGATCGATTTACCGTTCGTCTTGGGCGGTACCGGTGGTCCGGGTGGTCCAGGCGGATAGCCCTGAGAATAATTATTAAATGTCGTATACTGATACTGATCTGACGGATTCTGATCCATTCAAAAAGTACCTCCTCCATAAACTATGACCATTGTACTTCATCTCCGGGGAGAGCGCCAACCATTTTTATGCCTTTCTATATAAGTTGAACTGTTTAAATCGATATGTGACAAGTACGTAAAATGTTGCTTCCGATGCAGCTTTCTTACAGAAAGCTTTCAGCTTCTTCGGAATCATTTAACTTCCTTGCCTGCATCCCATTCTTTAGTTCAACTTATTTAGTTTGCAATCAGACCGGAAAAACTTCCAGCTAACTTAAGTTACGTTTCAGGTAGATTTACGTTTCGCTTCACATCGCTTTAATCTTGGCCACATATTATATGTCTTGATACATAAGCACTATGCTTCAAAATACCTTTGGGAGGAAGTCTATCCCATAAAAAGAAAAGCGCCCCGAACATGCTGCTCGGAGCGCCCGGCCAAACGTGGATCTACGGATCCCGTCAGGCTGTATGGTTAAAAATCAATTAAACCAAGACTGATTAACAAAGCGTCATTCACTTTCTTCATCGTCTCTTCGTCTAAATGCGTAATTTTGTCGGTTAGTCTCTGTTTGTCGATCGTTCGGATTTGTTCCAGTAAAATAACGGAATCCCGGTCAAAGCCGTGCGTAGCTGCCTCGATCTCCACATGAGTCGGCAGCTTCGCCTTCTGGATTTGGGCCGTGATGGCAGCAACGATCGCCGTCGGGCTGAATCGGTTGCCGATATCGTTCTGGATAATAAGCACCGGTCTAACTCCACCCTGCTCAGAACCGACTACAGGGGAGAGGTCTGCAAAAAAAACGTCGCCGCGCTTTACGATCAATAGTTACACCCCGCTTACTAAGCGGTCCAGAGTGATGTCTGCATCTTCCTCCGCATGGAATGCTTCAGAGGCCATGGATAAATTAATTTTAGCCATTTCCATATAGCCGCGCTGCATCGATTCACGGATGAATCTCTTCTTCCGCTCATTCAAATACAATTTCATGGCCTGCCTAATCAGCTCGCTGCGATTGGAGTTCTCCATCGCTACGATTCCATCCACTTCCTGCAAAAGATGATCCGGTAAACTAATCATGATTCTTTTGGTGTTATGCATATTCGCCATCTTAAACTTCCACCCCCAAAACCTTGTCGACCCTGATCCCTTGACCTTGTGTTTCAGTATAGCATTATTCAAGGAAATATATACAAAAGAAATATATGCCGAGAGTATATCAAGTATGCTGCATCTCATTATAAACAAAAATGACATTGGCGTACATACCTGATCATTTCCATGTGTTTATTCATTCGATACCCAAGCATAAATTCCTTCATACAGGAAAAAAGTTTTGTAGGTTTTTGTCAGTCCCTCGGATTTTATGACAACAAGGGATTGATTAAGATGTCGGGTTTCCCGGAACAAGTGTACAAACGGGGGACCCGATGCGCCAGCATGCATATCAATTCGTAAGGGATGGTTCCAAGCATGGAGGCCAGTTCGTCAGCGGTAATTTGACCGCCGGACTGCTGGCCGATGAGTACAACCTCCTCGCCGGCTTGAATTTCTTCGGCTTCATCAGCCAAAGGTTGAAGCGAAACCATACATTGGTCCATACAGATCGTTCCGACTACAGGAACGCGGCGTCCGCGTATCAATACTTGCGCCTTGCCGCCAAGCATTCGGGAATAACCGTCGGCATAGCCGATCGGGAGCGTGCCTATCTTTTCCTCCCGGTCGGTCACATATCTCGCACCGTAACTAATGGCGGAGTGCGGTGGCATCGTCTTGACCCTTACCAGCTCCGTCTTTAGCGTCAAAATCGGGTTGAGCTTAATACGGTCCTTATGGACTTCATCCGACGGATAAATCCCGTATAAAGCGATGCCGATTCTCACCATATGGCAAGATAGCTCCGGAATATCAATGGCTATGGCGCTGTTACCCGTATGTATAATAGGGATATGAGCTTCATATTCCCGCAGCGCGTCCACCACGTCCTGAAAACGCCGGTATTGCTCCAATGTATAGCTTTTGTCCTCTTCGTCCGCTGTAGCAAAATGGGTAAACATCCCCTCTACTTCCACATGCGGAATTTGCAGCGCTTTGCGAATGAACGCAATCGCCTCTTCTCCGGGAAGTAGGCCAAGACGCCCCATTCCGGAGTCAATTTTGATATGGACCTTTAACTTATGCGGAAATTCCGAAGGATCAAGATCTCTGATCGCCTCCAGCACTTCCCCGCTGAACACGGTCAGCGTGATGTCGTGCTCCCATGCCGTCCTTATGCCATCCGGCGACGTGTATCCAAGAACCAATACGGGGAGCTTGATTCCGGCATGACGCAGTTCCAGCGCTTCATCCAAAAAGGCAACGCTGAGATAATCCGCTCCATATCGTTCAAGTTCCGTTGCTACAGTTACTGCACCGTGTCCATAAGCATTAGCCTTTACACATGCGAGCAGTTTCATGTCTGCGGGCAGCCCCTGCCGCAACTCCGTATAATTGGAATACAACGCGTCCAAATCAATGACAGCCTGGGTTGGTCGATACTTCACTTGCACTTCTTAGTCACCTTCTCTAATGATTGAAAGTCCATGCTCAAACAATACTTATTCTCAAACAATACACTAATGGTAATGTCCCGCGGGGCGGCTGTCAAATCTGCGGGATAACAAAATAAAAAAGAGG
Organism: Paenibacillaceae bacterium UBA6304; assembly: GCA_002439285.1. Classification (GTDB taxonomy): domain Bacteria; phylum Bacillota; class Bacilli; order Paenibacillales; family Paenibacillaceae; genus Fontibacillus. The sequence goes on along the minus strand of DJTQ01000262.1, from coordinate 9,587 downwards.
CGAATAGACGGGTTCCAGCGAACTAAATCTCGCCGGAACATCCGTAATCCGCCTACTATACTAAATTATTTACCCGTTTGATCCTGCATAGAAGCGGCAATTTTCACCATTTCATTTAGAGGAAGGTTATCGCTTGTAATCCGGAATTCCAAACCATCCGTGGTCCAGGTCAGCGTCTGAAGCTCTTCTCCCGTTAATAAACCCCATGTGAAGCCAAGATCAATCAATTCACCGGGAACCAGTGAGGCCGTCCGATCCGGTGACCTGGATTCCGTGAGTGTAAATTGATATGTCCCGTCATAGCGCTGAAGCACTAGGCTGCGGTCGCTGTCTTCAACAATTTTACTATCCTGATAAACAACACCGTCAGGGAAATAGGTAGGAATGATTACGCCGAACGGATCGGACATGGCCGGAAGCGAAGCGTTTCCTTCTTGTTCTTCCGTACCCAAGGCAGTATCTTCAGAGACCGGTTCGCTCTGGCTCGCCTCTGGAGCCTTCTCAACCAACATTCCGTTCTCATCGACTTCGAGCAATGTGCCCTTGGCATTCTGGGCCGCTGTATCCAAATTGTGCTGCATGTCAAAGGAGTTGTTCTCGAATTTGGCATCAAAAGCGAATTTATCGAATTTCACTTCCACAACGACTTTGGCTTGTGAGTCCGAAACTTGCACTTGTTTTGGTGCATAGTTGTCTTTCGCCAGCCAGATTTTTTGACGCACTAGCGCATGCGTATTGTAATTGGCCGCAACTTCAAATACGTAGCTGTCTTTGTCGCTCACGAATTGACGCGAGCCGTCGCTCAATATGCTCCGAACCAAAGTTTGATAGAGATACACCTGGCCTTGATTCTCCGGCCAATCGCTCTGGAAGCGGAAGCTTTTGTTCAAACTTGGCGTCAAGACATATACGCCCTGTTCATTACGGAGGACGATCTGAGTCACGTCCTTCTCAGCATTGGTAAGCGCTATCCGGTAGAAGGATGGATTCTGATACCATACCTCCACCTTGTACTCCTGGGGCTTGTCGCCGGTGAACAGCGTCATGGTCCCGGAGCCCTGATAACTTTCCAATTTGGTAACCACTTTGTCCAAATCCTTCACGACACCCGCGGCATCCTTTTTCCCGCATGCGGCCAGTACGATGCTTAATACGATCAAAATAGTCAGCATCTTTGCGATCCGACGCATGAGATCATCCCCTCTGCAGTTTGATTTCCTAAACTGATACATGTCTATGAGGGAACTTGGCCGATTATGCAGACGAGTTCCGGCTTGGCCAGGATAGACCGGCTAGCAGCATTTTTAATTGACCGATGAGAAAAATAAATGTAACATAATCCTATATTTGCGAATGACTGTGACAAAGGGTAAGTAGACAAAGCTGGGGGATTCCAGAGAGCCGGTGGCCGCTGTGAACCGGTGTTCCTCGTTTGATCGAATGGCCTTTGGAGTCGCTTTGCCGAACCGTCCGTGAAGGATGCACTAGGAAAAGCCGGGGTTCCCGCCGTTATCAAGGGATAGGTATCGAGAATATCGGGACTTTCCATTAGTTCAATTCCATTCTCCGTACTGGTTGAGAGAGTCATTCCACCATTTCATTATACGGAGGCGGAATGTCAATTAAGGTGGTACCACGATAACTTCGTCCTTATGCGGACGGGGTTTTTTTGATTTTTTAAGGAGGTGATGGCCGTGGAAGATGGTTGGTGGTGGCACAGTTTGCTTCGCTGTTCGGTTCCCAATTACAATGACCTGTTCTCTTCGGAGAGCCAGGTCTCCAATTTAAGGAGGAAATTAAATGAATTCGAAAAACAAAGAGCGGATGCTTACAGGCGACCGCGTGACCGGAAAACTTCATCTCGGCCATTACGTCGGCAGTTTACAAAACCGCGTGATGCTGCAAGACAAATACGACTCTTATATTCTTCTCGCCGATGTCCAGGCGTTAACAACTCACTTTGACAGACCGGAGGCGATCAGGGAACATTTGCGCGAGGTAGCGCTCGATTATTTGGCGGTGGGCATCGACCCTAATCAAGCCACGCTATTCGTCCAGTCGATGGTTCCGGAAATCGCCGAACTGACCGTTTTCTTTTCTATGTTTGTCACGGTAAATACACTGCGGCATAACCCCACGATCAAATCCGAGTCGAAAGGCAGCAGCCTGGACGAAATGTATTACGGCTTTCTTGGCTATCCAGTAAGCCAGGCGGCCGATATTACTTTCTGCAAAGCGTCGATTGTTCCTGTAGGCGAAGACCAGCTCCCTCATCTAGAGCTAGCCCGGAAAGTCGTACGGCGATTCAATGAACTGTACCGGCCCGTGTTCCCCGAGCCGCAAGCGCTGATCGGTGAAACTCCGCGGCTGATTGGCACCGATGGCAACGCGAAGATGAGCAAAAGTCTCGGCAACGCTATCGAGCTGGACATTACGCCGGAACAATTGTCCCATAAAATCCGCCGTGCGGTCACCGACCCTGCCCGGGTTCGAAGACATGATCCCGGGCATCCGGAGGTATGTCCGATTTACGCATACCACAAAGTATTCGAGGGGTCGGGAGCCCCGGAAATCCAGGAAGCATGCGAACTTGGCTCAATCGGTTGCACCGAATGTAAACAACGGCTCGTCGCCTCGCTCAACACGCTGCTGGAGCCGATGCGCGAACGGCGTGCCCGCTATGCGGGCAACCCTCGCAACATCGACGAGATTCTTATGGAGGGAACGAGACGGGCCCGGGTAGTTGCCCGGGAGACGCTGTCCGAAGTGCGGGAAGCGATGGGACTGGATTATTTCCGGACCCCTCAATAATCGCATCACACTTAAATTGCTTGCTGCAGATGATCTAGTTGCTTGCCGTCATCGAAAAAACAACTGTATTTACTCCAGCTAATTTTCGTTATAACGGTACTTAAATGTAATTACCTGTAAAACCTACAGTTAATTATTCCTTAGGACCGTTAATCTTCAATTCTCCTGATATTAGCTGTAAGATATCCAGTTAAACTAAGAAAAAGCGCTTCAAGTCCCAAATCAACTGTAGGTAATCCAGTTATTTGCATCAATCACCACATCTCATGAAAAAACGGTGGGGCAAGTTCATTGCCACACCGTTTTTCCGGTTACCGTCTTCTTCTTATTCTTCTTTTTCTTCTTCTCCGTCTTGGTCTTGTCTCCAGCAATATGATCGCCAACAAATCGAACAGTACCAGAGGTAAAATAAACGGAGCAAAGGTTGCATGAGCCTTACTACCCTTGCTGTGGACCGCATCGGTCTTGAGATATACCTTGCCGTTTCCTACTTTCACGATTTTTCCGTAGAAGACGGCTCCGGTTTTGGTCCTGATTCGAACCGGCTTACCCAGATACTTCCGGGCCAGATTTCCCCGTGCTATCATCGTCATAAATCCCCCACTTCCTCTAGGTCATGACACAGTATACGTGCCTAACTTCAAGAAAGATTGGGCAGATGCCCTGCCCCTAGGAAGAACATGCTATTTTTCTGCGGAAAAATCGCCGATGGAATCCAGATAACTCTCCAGCACCCGAGTGACCCGCTCTTTGTCCAATCGCCAGGGATCGAACAAAGCATGTATGGCCAGGCCATCCACCAGCGCGTATAGCTTCTCCGCCTCCATGTCTATCTGCACCTCTCGCTTTAACAATCCAAGCTGGTTCAATTGCTCAAGAATTTGCCCGATTAAGCTGAGTATCCCGTCATGGTGAGCATTAAAGTTATCCCGCTTATAGCTATAATGTGCTGTGAATACAAACCAAACCTCCATTTCCGGTGCCTAGTGCTGGGCATTGATCTAGTTATCACTTGCAGCTACTTCATTTGGCCCAGAGAGGCGAAAGCCAAAGACAACACCTCTTCCGGTCTCTAAAGATGCCTGATCCAGCGGTGGAGCGGATATTCCTTTTGTAACCCTATACTACGGTAAAAAGGTTGGCCGGAGCCCACATAAACTTCACGGACGCCTAGGCTTCTCAAACGATTCAAGCCTTCGTAGATGACTGCCTTCCCTAAGCCCCTGCGTCTGTAATCTATGTGAGTCCCCACCGGTTCCAGAATCGCTATATGATTCACTTCATCGTACCAGAGACCGCAGAACGAAACGACTTCCCCGGCAGGATTCAGAATGAACAGATCCAGTTCGGCCCTGTAATCGGGAGCATTACGGATATTTCCATAATGGAGCATGGTGGCTTTCGCTTTATCTGTTCCCTCGTAGTCAAAGGCTCGAATGTGTCCCATTGCTTTTTTTCGGTCGTCCACTTCATGGCCGTCTTTAATGACAAATCCTAGAGGCAAGATTACATCATAGTGTTGGTCGAGCTCCATTGACAACATGATATCTTCCTGTGGCTCCCGGACATACCCTCTGCTTGCCGCAATACATTCCAAACCCTTCATCCTCGCCGGGATTGCCAGTGCATTTCGAGTAAATCGCCGGCCCGGCTCACTAAATAAAAGATGATTTTCCGCATATTCGAACATCTCTTGCATCAGCGTATCGCCGGGCTCCCAGGTATCCAACAGAAAATAAGCATCACCGTCATCGCAAGCCACCGCTACAATCTCCCCGTTCTCATGCTCCCATATCCCAATCCTGTTTAGCCATTGCTCTAAGGTTCCATTCTTGGTCTCCTGACAGAAAGGCACGAATTCCCATCGGTCTATTCCCCAACTGTTGGGCTGTCTAAGCAAGCTTTGGGTTCTAACGATAAAATCGCGCACCTTCACCAAATCGTCAGGTTCATATTTCCGTAAACGTAGGTTCATGTCTCCTTCATCCCTTACCATTTATTGTACTGAATACATAAATAAGAATCGAAGCGGCAATCCCGACATTCAAGGAATCGCATATCCCGTGCATTGGGATTGAAATTTTTCGGATTGTATCGCTGCTTCCATGCCATGCTTCAGATAGCCCATAGCGTTCACTCCCAGCAACGAGGGCCGTATTCCCGCGGGGTCGAGCCGCCGTATAACAGTGCTCTGCCGAGGAATCAGACAAATAGATTTCGTAACCACGGGAAAAGAGCCAATCCATACATTGCTCCACTGCTGCAAAACAAACTACGGGGACCACGAATGCTGCCCCCATACTGGCTTTAATCAGCTTAGGATGGGTCAGCCTTACTTTGGCGTTACAGATCAATACGGCATTCACCCCCGCACCGTCGCAACTCCTCAGGATGGTTCCGATATTGCCGGGGGACTCCAGCCCGTCCAGTACCATAACCAAGGCATTATCCGGCAGAATCAGTTCCTGCGCAGTAATCATAGGTAACTCCGCAACCGACAGGAAGCCGTCGGGTTTATCCCGGTCAACGAGCTTTTCCAGCACCTTCTTGGAAATCAGATATACTTCGCCAGCTGCATGGATCACTTTCTCTGCTAATTCGACCGCTTCCCGGCTATAGATGCATTCCGGACAAAAAAAGAAGCCGTGGATCTTCAGCCCTGCCGCCAGCAATTTTTGCTGCGACCACATTCCCTCGGCCGCAAACCGCATACCTGACTGTTCAGCAGTTCCGTGATCCAGCAAGCGCCGGAGTTCCCCTATTTTGTCATGCTGCATACCGATCGCTTTGATCTTATGAGCATACTTTTTTAGCAATAAAGTTATTTCCGCAGAAATCATGTTCATGCTTCCTTTTGTGTATCCGAGTATACTAATAAACTTAGAAGATCAAGACTGCGATCGATAGTTCAAGTATTATTCCTATTTGTTTTTGACACAATCAGGTTCCCCAAAAGACAAAAAAGCCCGCCGCTTGAAATCAGCGGTCGGGCTTGGTTTATCTTTTTTTCGAATAGACGATGCGCTTTATACTTTCGTAAGAGAGACAGTAGGACTCAGCGAGCAAATCAATAGAGTGTCCTTCCCGGAATTTGTTGCAGATATCCTGATTTCGATGACTCAGAAAATCCCGGATTCCGGAGTTTTCTCCCCACTTTTTGCGTACTCCTTCACATTTTGGAATGTATAGGGTAGCTCCCTGAACATATTTTTGGAGTTCTCTCAATAAATCTTCCGGTAAAATGACTTCCGCCTTCATATATTTCATCTATGCTCCGCTCCTTAATTCATTGTGAATTTAAGAGAGCAAAGCCTGCGGTAATCAACTTTGGAAATAGGCTTTTCCGGTAAAAAGGCGATAATCCATTACCGCTCCATGCAAGTTATCGCCCAGTCGATTCTGCAGACTTTGCATGGAGCCCAGCGAGTACGAAATCGATAACCCAAACCATGTTTCGGATCCTCCTTTCAAACCCATCTATTCACAATTATCTGCCAGAATAAGAAACAAGGCTATAACATCGTTCACAATATTTCCATTCACTCGGTTTGGGCTTGTTCTTCAGGCAGGTGCCGCCGGGCCAATAGCAAGAACGGCAGTCCGAACGCCGCCGTCAGTGCGATGATCCCGAAGATCAGCAAGGGCTGGCTTACGCCAAGCGCATCCAACAAAAAACCGCCTAGCAACGGGGCTATGACATTTCCCAGATTGTTAAACCCGAACATGCCGAAGTAGGTCCCCCGAAGTTCATGCGGGGCAATCCGGTCGACGAGCACATCCGTCATCGTGAACATCAGTACCTCACCGATTGTAAACAGTACAACGCCCAGCATCATCGTCCACATTTGCGGTGCCACTCCAAACAAGAGCAAGCTGCATGAGACGCAAAGATTGCCTACAATCAGCGGGGCAATAGGTGAAAAGCGGCTGGCTAACCGAGCAAGCGGATATTGTACCGCCAGCACGACCACCGCATTCAGCGATAGCATGTAGCCAAACCATTTGGCCCCGTCCGTAAAGCTTGGACTTAACTCCAAATACTGTGCTAACGTTGAACCGAAATGGCCGTACCCCAGCACGCCGAATATCATCCCGACCAGGACATACATGAAGGTGCGGTCCTTTCCGGTAACCTTTAATGCTCCCGTTAAAGTCAGTCTGTCCGTGTTAACCTGCGGCTTGGACCCGCCGATTTCTTTGTGCAGCAAGAACTGAATCACCAGCACGATTCCATATAATAAATAGACAAGACCCGCAATGTAAAATGCGCTCCCCGAGCGCGCAGTGCCCATTTGCAGCCCCAGAATCGGGCCGGCTACGACTCCCAGATTGATTGCGGCATAACGGAGGTTAAAGACAAGAAGCTTGCTCTCCTGAGGCGTGATATCCGCTAGCAGCGCCCGGGAAGTCGGTTCGAACATCGCCCTGCAAAGTCCGTTCAACGCATTAATGACGAAGAAGAGCCAAATTCGGTCCGCAAGCGCAAACCCGACAAAGACGACCGCCCAACCGAAGATAGATATAAAGAGTACATTTTTTCGTCCGATAACATCGGATATGTATCCGCCGTAAAAGCTTGCAAACACGCCGATCAACGAGCTGACGGCGACAACGACGCCGGCCTCTGAAGGCGAAGCTCCAAGCCGGTTAATCAGATAAATCGAGAGAAAAGGGATGCTCATCGAGGTGGCCATCCGGCCAAATATCGTTCCGATAATAATGGTCCAGGATAGAGGATGAATTTGTCTTAAGTGTGAGTTCATTAGCGATACCTTTCCTGACCTGAATTTGGTAAAACTATTGAACTATTAAAACCGAGAAGTTAATATATGTCAAGCACATGAAAGCAATAAAAATAGTCCAAAACCGTTGTTTAATGCACAATGGTTTTGGACTGGGGGATCTCTATAATCTATCTTATCGAAATTAATCGATTCGTCCCGGGTGTCTGCCGTTCGCGATTGGTTTTCATCTTTTCATGCAAAATGTCCTGGAAACTGAGAGACGTAGTTTTGCCGTCATTCTTTTTTGCCATGTTAGCCGCAGATGATTTGGGATATTGTGAGTGGTAAGGCACGGGGCTATGTACGCTGAGATTCATATCCTAAACCTCCTTTGCAAAAGGGTATCCGGCACGAAGTACCTTTGCTTTCTTACCCTTATGGCATGCCCCGTAAACACCTTGCCACCAAAACAGGAACAAAGTTCCAGTCTTTATCTCTTGAACCGGGCTATTCTTTCCCCTTCAGCCCATGATTAGGACATCCGGCCCGCTCGGCAGGAATTACGATCTGCACCGTTGTACCGATGCCAGGCCTACTTCCGATCGTAACGCCGAACTTTGCTCCGAAGTGGAGCTGAATACGGCTGTTGACATTCCGGATGCCGAACCCTGTATTGAGTCCCTCCACCGGATCGAAAATTTGCCGGATTAGTTCCGCAGACATTCCGATGCCGTCATCGATAATTTTAAACACGACGTTGGTGCCTTCCATTTTGCCGGAGACGCGGATATGGATCGAATTTCCGAACCAGCCATGCTCCAAGGCATTTTCAATAAAAGGCTGCAGAATCAGCTTCACGGTAACGTATTTGATAATCTCAGGATCAATATCGTAGAATACCGACACCGAGTCCCCGAATTTGGTCGTCTGGATGTTCATGTATGCCTGAACCTGTTCCACTTCGCTACGAATCGGAATTACCGTCCGTCCTTCATTCAAGGAGAGACGATAAAACTTCGCCAAGTCCAGCACCATCCGCTGCAGCTTATCGACCTCGCCAAATTGAGCTAAACGACTGATAGAGGAAAGCGTATTGTACAGGAAATGCGGATTAATCTGGGCTTGGAGCGATTCCAGCTCGGCTTCCTTTTTCTCGATTTGGGTCACATATACCTGCTCGATCAAATTATCGATATTGCGGCCCATTTC
>DJTQ01000262.1:0-635 GCA_002439285.1 Paenibacillaceae bacterium UBA6304 | reverse complement strand
TATCGATATTGCGGCCCATTTCATTTAGAGCCGAAGCGATTTGGGAGAACTCGTCTTTCCCCCTGTAACCCATCCGTTTCCGCAGATCTCCTTCCCGGAATGCATTCAGCACGAATACGATTTTGTTCATCCGCACCGAGAAATACCTTGAAATGAACATTCCCGCGAACGTGAAGATAACCAGGCACAGAAAACAAATCAAGATGATAAACATACGTACCTTAGCCGAATCCTGCTCCATGACCGTGAGGGGAACGTAAGCCTCGAGCTGCCAGGTTTGCTCTCCTACCGATTCTTGAATCGTCAAATACTCCGCATCCTGACTGAGTTTGCCGCTAGGCTCCTTCGGAACGGTACCGGACTGGTATAGAACTCTGCCCAATTCATCCTTGATGAGCAGCGCGCTGCCAACCCCGATTTTCTGGTAATCCACCGCCTGAAACAGTTCCTCCGTTCTGACACTGATCCGCATAAATCCGATTTCTTTTAATTCAAGCGGTTTTTCATAATCCACCAAGCGGCGCAACAAGGAGATGCGTTTGAATTCCAAGTCTTTTTCGACCCGTTGCCATAGCATGGTTTTCCCGAATTGTTCCGGTGGAAATTCCCTATGCCACGTTTTGTCCTGAATCCGG
>DJTQ01000263.1 GCA_002439285.1 Paenibacillaceae bacterium UBA6304 | reverse complement strand
TAAGGGTTGGCCGGCTTGATCCGGTCCATCCAGTCGGTAGCCCGTTTCATGAGCTGTTCGCTGAGCGGCTTATCACTGGCCTGACGCTCCATGGCTGCACCGGCTCCCGCCGATAACAGATCGAATACCCCTCCGCCAAGCAGCAGGAGCGTAATCGAAGCAGCGATCACATAATGCAGCAAAGGATGATGCCAGCGCTTGCGGGGACTTCGCTCAACCCGTTTGCGGGATGATTGCGGAATTAGGGACAGCACGCCATCCGCGAATGCCTCTTCATCCTTCAGGGTCGGAAGTTCGGTCTCAGTCGCCAGCAATTCTTGCATGTAAACCTGGAAGATGTCATCGTCTTCAAGAAGCAGTTTCTCCATCCGCTCCGACTGCTCGGCAGGAAGTTCGCCCCGGATATATTTCCTCCACATTTCCTGTTGTACATCTCCGGTACCTTTCATCTCCACTCCTCCTCCTTCCAGTGCTCGCGAATCCAGGACCTAGCCCGGTACAGCTTCGATTCTACGGTTTTCACGGTCTGTGCCAATTCCGTCGCGATCTGTTCGTGGCTTTTGCCCTCCAGATAAAATGCGGTAACCACCTGACGGTGACCCGCAGGAAGCTGGGATATTTTCAAATGGAGCTCGTCTTTTCGTTCATCGTTCAACATTTCCTTAAGCAGGTCACCGTCCATAACGGGAAGTTTCGCTTCCACATCGGCCGGATCCCACTGTTCTTCCCGCCTTCGGTCCCTTCTTCGTTTGAAGTCTATCGCTTTATTGATGGCGATCCGGGTCAACCATGTCTTTACTCCTTGCGAACGGTATGTAGGGAGAGATTTATAGACTTGAAGAAAAGTTTCCTGCGCAGCATCTTCCGCTTCTTTCTCATCATGAAGAACAGAATAAGCTGCACGGTAAACGAAAGTTCCGTACTGATTCACGAATTCGCGAAAAGCGGCTCGGTCGCCCTGCTTCATTAGTTCAATTAAAGACTCCTCGCCGATATCTCTCCCCTCCTTCCCAATAGAATAGACGACACCAACTAGGTTTGCCCCTGCAAAAAATCCAAAAAAAATTTCAGTTTTGATTCTGTCAAAAACTTTGTGTTAGCATTCCTTACATTTCATTCGTTGTTAAAGATCCATTTTTATTTAAAACCACCTTCATCAAATAGCATTTTAAAGAAAAAGTCTCCTTTAAGCGTTTTATTGAGTTATTTTCACATTTGTTAATTAACCTTACATCAATATATAATTCTTGCAAGTTAGCAAGTCATATGTCAGTAAACATTACGTATAGCTAACAAAAAACATCATGGAGGTTGATCCAATGAACAAATCGAAATCGCAAAGCCTCAAATTTCTTCTCGCAGCTTGTCTGACAATTACCGCGGTATTACCGAGCATTCCTCTATCACGAGCTTCAGCGGCCGAAGCCATCGTCAGCGGAACAACAGTCCAAGCAAAGCAAACATTGCCCAAGGTGCAAGTCATTGCGACAGGCGGGACATTGGCGGGCAAATCGACCGATGAAACCAGCTTCACTACTTACAGAGCCGGCACACTGTTAATTGAAGACATGGTAAAGTCCTTGCCGAATAAAGAAAAAATAGCGGACGTAAGTACACATCAATTCGGAAACTCCGGCTCCAGCGCTTATACCATTCAGCAATTATACGAATTATCCCTAAAAGTTGATGAAGCATTGAAAACCCAGGATGGCGTCGTAGTTACCAGCGGCACCGATACGATGGAAGAGATTGCTTATTTCCTGGATCTGACGGTGCGCAGTCCCAAACCAGTTGTGGTCACCGGCTCCATGCGTCCTTGGACTGTAATCGGAACCGACGCTCCGGCCAATCTTTACAACGCTATCAAATTGGCAGCAAGCGGCAAAACCAAATATTTCGGCACCGTACTGATGCTCAACGATGAATTTCATGCGGCTCGCGAAGTCACCAAGAGTAATTCATACCGCACCGACACTTTCGTCACTCCCGAAGTTGGAGCTCTCGGTTATATCGACGAAACCAACATTCGCGTCTACCGCGCTCCGTTCCGGGCTTTAAAACCTGCAGACGAATGGGCCACTCCATTCGATCTTACCAAAATCAGCAAAAATGATCTTGCTAAAGTAGAAATTGCCTATTCTTATCAGGATGCAGGTCCGGGTGCGATTAGCAGCTTTGTAGCGAACGGTGCCAAAGGAGTCGTCACCGCAGGAACCGGAGCGGGCGGGATTTCGAAAGCGATGAGTGAAGAACGTGCCAAAGCGATTGAACAAGGTGTTGTTTTTGTAATGACTACCCGTACAGGTTCGGGCAGCAACTATTCCGGTGGAAAGGGCATTATTGCCGGAGATAACCTGAACGCAGCCCACGCAAGAATCATGCTACTGCTCAGCCTGTCCTTCTCTAAAGATTTTGCTACCATTCAGGATTGGTTTACGACTTATGGATCCGGACAAATAGAGGTTCCTGAGAAATAAATAGATCAGAGATGATCAATCAAACTTAACACAACAAAACCATTCCCTAAAAAACATTACTTTCTCGGGAATGGTTTTCTTTTTTTAACCTAGAAACGGTTCAGACGTACTCTCAGAAAATTATAGATTTCCTCGGCGATATTCACGTTGCAACAAGATTCAATCCCTTCGAATCCAGGAGAAGAGTTCGCTTCGCAAATTTTATAATGCTCTCCGTCAAACAGCAAATCAATGCCTGCGATATCGAGATTCAATAGTCGCGAGGTTTCCAGCGCCAGCCATTCCATTTCCGGATTGATCTCATACGGCTCTACGGTACCGCCCCGGGAATAATTCGCTTTAAAGCTGTCACTGCCGGAATTCCGCTTCATGGCTGCAACCGCTCGCCCTCCGATCGTGATCACGCGCAAATCCGTGCCCCGGCTCGTTTCCACAAATTCCTGTAGAATCATCGTCGCATTTTCCTTATAAGCGTTAATCATCTCCAGGAGATCGATAAAATTGGTTTTGTTCTCCGCAAGAAATACTCCGCTGCCCTGGGAGCCGGAAATCGTCTTCACGACGACCGGGAAGCCGAGGTGCTTCTCCACCAGATTCACGTCCACCTTGGAACGGATCAGCATCGTTTTGGGAACCGGTAGATTGTGCTCCGCCAAAATCTGCTGCGTGTACAGCTTGTCCTTGACCGTGTCGATGCTTTGCGAAGAATTAAATGTCCTCACCCCGAGGCGCTCTAAATGCCGGATCAAGGCTAGTCCAAAATAATTGGTTCCAGCACCCATCCGTGGCAATACAAAGTCGGGAAGCTGCAGCACCTCGCCGTCCACCATTACGCTTTTACGATCATCCCTTGTAACGATCAATTCGAATTGCTCGGGTGCGAGTACGCGGATATCAATTTCTTGGCGTTCCGCCTCCTCAACCAGGCGTTTAATTTCAAAAATCTCGGGTTTTACATCTTGGGGTAAATGCTTATAAATTATCCAACCTATCAACGGTTAAGCCCCCTTAATCGAATGCTATCTTTGCACACTGTTAACATATCATATCCGTGATTGATTTATATGATATTATTGTTACTTCTATGTAAAAAGTGCACATGCAAAAATATAAAAAGGGTGTCCCATCGGTCATCTATTGATGACTTTTGGGACACCTCTTGTGTATCATCTATTCTCAGCTATGGAACCACCGCTAGAAACCGACTTAACGTTAACGACCGCCGTTGCGGAACCTTTGCGTGTAGGCTTTGGCATCTTCCGCCGTCTTGACACGGTTGCGGCTCCATTCCAGCAAAATGCGGTCAATATAACGAAAATGAACTTTTCCGGCGAATACCGCTTCCTTAAGGGCCAGCAAAATCAATTCCTCCGGATAACCGTCCTGGTCCACCCAGCCGGATATCGTTTCGCATTCCATCGGAGATAGCGGCCGGGCGAACTCTTTCTCAAAGATAACGAACAGGTTCCGCTCCTGTTCGCCGCGCGGTTGCCCGGAGGAGGACTCCTTCGCCGACTTCTGCTCCTTGATCGCAGCGTTACGCTCCTCTGCCAGATGCTGTCCAAGCTTGACGTACATTCCCGACAAATTATAAAACTCTGAATGAACGCCGGTCGACTCTTCTCTGGCTTCGTCGATGCTGAGCCAGCCATCCTTCATCAACCGGCGAATGACCGGAGCCAACTCGCCAGGGGTCGTTCCCATTCGACGTTCCAGTTGATCCATGGTCGGGAAATCATTTCGTTCAACCTGCTGGAACGCAAGCAATTGCAGGAGCAGCATGGCCTCCTTGTCGATCAATCGGAGACTCCGGTAATGAGTCAGCAGAGCGAAGGGTACGTTAACCGTACCCGACTCCAAGCCGAACGAGATCCCTTTGCCCCATACTTTCCAGCTATCGGTCATACCTATACATTCTCACCTTTCTTATGGATACAGGCGGTACAATGTACGAGGGAACGGAATCGTCTCCCGAACATGATCCAGTCCGCAAATCCACGCTACCGTCCGTTCCAATCCCAGGCCGAAGCCGGAATGAGGAACCGAACCGTACTTTCTCAAATCCATGTACCATTGATAGGTTTCCATGGACAGGTTATGTTCTTTGAAACGGGTCTCCATCAATTCCGGATCGTCGATCCGCTGGGAGCCGCCAATGATTTCGCCATAGCCTTCCGGCGCAATCATATCCGCGCACAGCACTACTTCAGGACGATTAGGGTCGGGCTTCATATAGAAGGCCTTGATGCCTGCCGGATAATGAGTAATGAATACCGGCTTATCATAGCTTTCGGCAATCGCCGTTTCATGTGGCGCTCCGAAGTCTTCTCCCCATGGAATGTCAAAACCTTGGGTATGCAGGAATTCGATCGCTTCATCATACGTAATGCGCGGGAATGGCGCTTTGATGTTCTCCAGTTTGGAAACATCGCGGCCTACGGCTTCAAGCTCCGTCCGGCAATTGGCAAGAACCGATTGCACGACATGGGAGATGAATTGCTCCTGCACCTTCAAGCTTTCTTCATGATCCGTGAACGCCATTTCCGGTTCGATCATCCAGAACTCGATCAAGTGGCGACGGGTTTTCGATTTTTCCGCACGGAATGTCGGGCCAAAGGAATAGACTTTTCCTAGCGCCATTGCCGCGGCTTCCATATACAACTGACCACTTTGGGTCAAGTAGGCGTCCTCTTCAAAGTACTTGGTATGGAACAAGTTCGTCGTGCCCTCTGCCGAAGTAGGGGTCAGGATTGGCGGATCCACCAAGGTGAAGCCGTTCTTGTCAAAGAACTCTTGCACCGCGCGGATAATTTCCGAGCGGATCACCATGATCGCACGCTGTTTGGACGAACGGAGCCATAAATGACGATGATCCATCAAGAAATCAACGCCATGCTCCTTTGGAGTAATCGGATAATTTTCGGTCAAGTGAATGACTTCCAGATCCGTTACGGTCATTTCATAACCCGATTGACTGCGCGGTTCTTCACGAATCACGCCGGTTACGTACATGGATGATTCCTGAGTCAGGCTCTTCGCATGGTTCCAGGTATCCTCCGAAACCTCGCTCTTGACGACAACCGCCTGGATATAACCGGTTCCGTCCCGCAGCTGAAGAAACTGAATTTTACCGCTGGAACGCTTGTTGTTAAGCCAGCTTCCGATTACGACGGTTTCCCCGACGTGTTCATTCACCTGACGGATCACTGTTTTGATCGCCATGTCTCTATCTCTCCTCTAAAGTACCTGATATTAAATACTTCTACTTGGTTAGATTACTCCATTTCCTGAACGATACGCAATGTATCACGGGCAATGACGAGCTCTTCGTTCGTCGGAACAACTAGCACTTCCACCTTGGAATTCGGCGTGGAAATTCTGCGCGGATCACCGGAGCGAACTTTGTTCAGTTCTGCATCGATCTCGACGCCGAGATAAGTCAGGTTTTCGCAAACTTTCTCCCGAACGATCGCCGAGTTCTCGCCTACACCTGCCGTAAATACAATGACGTCTACGCCGTTCATTGCCGCTGCATAGGAACCGATATATTTGCGAAGACGATACTCGTACATTTCAAACGCCAGTGTCGCATTAGGTTCTCCCTCTGCCATACCGTCGGTAATATCGCGCATATCGCTACTGGATCCCGATATCGCCAGCAAGCCGCTGTGCTTGTTGAGCATGGAATTCACTTCGTTCATCGAAAGCTCTTCCTTGTTCATTACATAAGGAACAATGGCAGGATCCAAATCACCGCTTCTTGTACCCATGATCAGACCTTCCAGCGGCGTCATCCCCATGGAAGTGTCAACGGATATCCCACCCATAACGGCAGTCAAACTAGCGCCGTTACCGATGTGACAAGTAATGATTTTCAAATCTTCGATCGGACGACCCAAGTATTCAGCGGCCGTCTTGCTCACGTATTCATGCGATGTTCCGTGGAAGCCGTAACGACGAACCTTATGCTTCTTGTACAACACCTTAGGAATAGCATACAAATAGGCCTTCTCCGGCATCGTCTGATGGAACGCAGTATCGAATACGACGGTTTGCGGCACGTTCGGCAGGTTCGCCTCGGCAGCCTGAATCCCCATCATGCTCGCTGGGTTGTGCAGCGGAGCGAGATCGAACAAACGACGGATCTCGGATTTTGCTTCACCGGTAATCAAAGCCGAGCCTTTAAATGTTTCGCCGCCGTGAACGACGCGATGTCCAACCGCATCGATTTCGCTGATCGAATCTAGGACACCGTGTTCTTTGTCGACGAGCTTATCGAGCACTTTGCGGATCGCAGTCGTGTGTTCCAGAATATCGCTGACTTCGGTAACCTCTTCTTTGCCGGTCGGTTTGTGCGTCAGGATGGAGGAATCCATTCCGATTCGTTCCACCAGACCTTTGGCCAATACGGATTC
>DJTQ01000232.1 GCA_002439285.1 Paenibacillaceae bacterium UBA6304 | reverse complement strand
TTAAGATGAGCGTGCACCCCGGTCAGCGTGTAATCATGGGCCATGGACATGTACATCCCCAGCAGCACCCCGATTACAAAGTAGACAACCGATACTTTAATATACGTGACTCCCGTGATCTTCATGTGCGCCTGCCTCCTCTTTTCACAAAAAGTTCAAACGCCTGATTCCCCACATTGTATTCACGTATTAATTAAATCATGCCTTCTACCGCCATTCCTCCGGCAGCAACCGGGCATAATGAGGATGCAAATACCGGTCGTCCACCAGGAGCAGCACGCCGTGATCGTTCTCCGAGCGAATGAGCCGCCCTCCGGCTTGGAGTACTTTGTTCATTCCCGGGAAAACATAAGCATAATCGAATCCGTCCTTGCCCTGCTCATTAAAATAATCCCGGATGATGTCCCGTTCGAGGCCGATTTGCGGCAGCCCGACGCCTACTACGGCCACCCCGGTCAAGCGGTCGCCCACCAGGTCGATCCCTTCGGAAAAAATACCGCCCATCACCGCAAAGCCCACCAGTGTCTCCGTATTATCCGAATCAAATGCGGCAAGGAAGTCTTCCCGCTCCTGTTCGGACATGGAGCCTTGCTGCAGCAAGAAACGAACGTTCTCCATAGGCTCCGCAGCCACCTGTTCATAGATGAGATTCATATAAGCGTAGGAAGGGAAGAAATACAGGTAGTTGCCAGGACGCCCTAGGGCTAGCTGCCTCAGCAATTCCGCGAGCGCATCCTTGGTCTGCTCCCGATCGCGGTACCGTGTCGACAGCGGATGAAGGGTCACGTCCAACTGCTCGCGGGCAAACGGCGACGGAATCGAGACCGTATAATCCTCCGGCGTCGCGCCCAGCATGTCCCGGTAATAGGACAAAGGGGACAAAGTCGCCGAGAAGAGTATCCGGGAGCGGAACCCTTTTCCCATCTCCCGCAACAGATGCGAGGGATCGAGGCAGAACATTTTTATTCTCAAATCCTTGGCAGTAATTTCTGCATAAGTGACATAGCGCTCGTCATATAATTTGCCGGTTCGGACAAAACTCTGTGCGGCAAAATAGGTTTGCAGAAGCAGTGCCGCCGCCTCGGGGGCCGCTGCGGCCCCCGGTCCGGGCAAAGCCAGCTCCTGCTCCGCATGAAGGATGAACTCCTCGACCAGGTTGAGCAATTCCTCCGGCTTGTTACGCTCAATCCGGTGCGGTCCTTCCGTCTCTTTTCGCAGGGTGATGAAGAAGCCGTTAACCGCCTTGGCGGCACGGTATACTGCAGTATTCATCTCTTTGTATCCCCGCTGCAAGGCCAAAAAGTCGGCTTTGTTCATCTCGGCCGAATACATCTCGCGCGCCCGGTCCACCAGGTTATGGGCCTCGTCCACCAGCAGCGCCGTCCGGCTCTTTTGCTCGCCGAACATTCTTTTTAAGGACACCTTGGGGTCAAAAATATAGTTATAATCGCAGATCACCGCATCCGCCGCATAGGCGAGATCCAGCGAATATTCGAACGGGCAAACCCGGTGCTTGCGGGCGTACTTCTCAATCACCTGCCGCCCGATTAACGTCTCATGGGTCAGGATGTCCAGAACGGCACCATTAATCCGGTCGTAATAACCGTCCGCGTAGGGGCAGTCCTCTTTTCGGCAACTGACCTCCTCCTGGAAGCAGACTTTGTCCTTCGCCGTAATCGTAACGGCATGCAGATGCAGCCCGCCCGCTTGCATGAGTGCGAAAGCCTCCTCCGCCGCGGTCCGTGTAATCGTCTTGGCGGTCAGGTAAAACAGATGCTGCAAATGCCCCTCCCCTATCGCTTTGATCGCGGGAAACGTGGTGGAGATCGTTTTTCCGATTCCGGTAGGCGCTTTGGCGAACAGGCTGACTTTCTCTTCGATCGTCTTGTAGACGGCCCCCGCCAGTTTTCGCTGGCCGGCGCGGTATGTCTTGAACGGGAAAGAGAGTTCTGAGATGCTGCGGTCTCTGGCTTCCCGATGAGTGCGAAGCATTTCGGCGTAAGGAGCGTACTTCCGCACCACCTCTTGAACGAATGACTCCAATTCGGCATAATCCGCCTCTTGACGATACCTTTTCAGTTCACCGGTTGGAAGTTGCATGTACGTCAACTGAATCCTCATCCGCGGCAAGCCGCGCTCCTTGGCCACCATATACGCATAGCATTTGGCCTGCGCCCAATGCACCGGATACGTCTCTTCCGTGATGAGCGCCAGGTCTCCCGAGGTAGACTTGATCTCATCAATCGTCATCAGCCCGTCTTCTTCCGCAAGCAGCCCGTCGCAACGACCATCCACGACAAAGAGGAGATCCCCGCAAGGAATCTCCGCCGAGACGTACACTTCCTTCTGGTCCGCCTCCCCATACTGCCGCTGCACCTGTTGATGGGCCTTCGTTCCCTCGACCAACGCGGTCATAGTACGGAACCCACTGGCCAGATCCCCGCTGCTGAACACATACTCCACCAAGGGTCTTACCGCTATATTTATCACCGGATTGGTCATCTTTTCACCTGCCGTACTTTAGTAGAACATTTGTTCTAAGTATAGCATAGGTGGGGGAGGAACTGTAATGTGGGATTCCATCCATTTCAAGGTTTGTAAGCGAATAGACCTTTGAAGCATCTGCAAAAAAAGCTCATTCCTACTCATAAAACAAGTTGGAAAGAGCTTTGAAAGTTTATCAGGTGTTTGAATTATTTATTGTTTGGTTTGTTGGTTGTATTGTACGATCTTGTTGTTGGAGTTGTAAATAGGACTTTCATTTGCACTATCTAAGATTCAATAGTTGTCCTTTCAACAAAGTTGTTATTTTCTTTAATAATCATTCTCGCCAATCTTCTTCCAGCTCTTTTAAAAAAGAAATCATCAGGATAACTGTCAGAATCAATTGGAGAGAGTTGATTTATAACACCATTTTTTTTATCGTATTCAATTTTTCCCATTGTTTCTTCATTTGGTCCATAACTGTATACAACTCTTCCTTCGTCCTCATAGTCCTTGAGCATTATCACAAAAACTGCCATTAAATCTCACTCCTCATAATTCTTTTCCCAATCCCATGTTCTCCCTGATTCTATTGTCTTATCATGAGCTGTTCTATAGTTAGTCTTAAATATACCTTCAAATTTTGATTCAAAAATTTCATGATGCAATAATTGTATATCAGAGTCCACATACTTCCCATTCATTAATCTTTCCCATGCCTCTGCTAGTTCATAGTCAGGATCAAACTTCCCAATTCCATGATCTTTAATATGTGTGTTATTAAAAATATGATCTTTGATCCTTTGAACTCTGCTAAGAGGAAAGCCAGTATTTCTTGCGATAGCTTCTACATCTTTCGTCCCTAAATTTCTGAATTTCTCATACATTTCCTCAGCAATTGCCTCTTCTTCAAAGAACTGTTCTGGAGATATATTCCCTGCCCCAGACTCAGCATATTTTAAATCAGCAGCTTTTTGCGTCCCCTCACCCGACTTATTCACCTCTGGAGTCTCCGGTGCCTCAGGTGTCTTTGGCGGTATATTCGCTTGCGGATTATGGAGTTCGGGATTTGGTTTCTTTTCATTTCCTGTTATTTTGTCGATATCCTTAATCGGTATATTTATGTCTATCTTCGATTCAATTATAATATATACCTTCTTAAGTCCTGCGCTAACAATAACTCCTCCAACTGCACATGTTAATGAGTTCCATCTTTTAGGGCTGTTGGATAATATATCGTAGACATATTGCTTATACTCTGCTTTAACCTATGCGATTAATCCTATATCTACTACCGCCTGTACTTCCTGTACCTTTTGATTTTAGGCATAAAAAAAGACTCACTCCTTCTCATGGTTCAAGTTGGGATAAGCCTTTGGAAGTTTGACAAGTGTGTTTATCAACCGTTAAAGTGTTTGTTTTTTAGTAAATTCTTACTTCTTTCCATATCCTAATGTGGTTCTCAGGGTATCCATTTGCAAAGCTGCGGTTAATATTTACAATCCGTGAGAAAACGAGAAAAAAACAAACAGGTCAATGTTAGGAGTAGTGTCAAAGAATTGTTATCGGTTTTATGGCTGTTAACTCTTTTCTAGCATATTTCCCATCTTCAAGAGGCACGTAAACTATAATTGAAATTTTTATTTCATATTCCCCTGAAAGTAACTCTGATTCATCGTGGTCAGCCACATCTATAATCATATATTTTGGAGTGTGTTCTGTAACTGTAAAGGTATACTTAGGAAGACTTAGCGTCGAGACAATAAATGAACCGAAAGTTTCCTTTGCATTCGTATATAACATAATTTCTTTCATATCAATTTTGTCAGAGATTATTTCTTTTGTATCAGATGATATCTCTAATACTACAGGAATAGATTTGTTTATTGCACTGTATTTGAATCCTTCTAGTAGATGTATTACTAAATTCATACTTATTGCCCCCTAAAAAAGTCATAATACTGTTGAAACCACTGAAGGTCTTCATCAGAAAGCCCCATCCTTTTACCTTGCCATATATTTGTCGATGTTGCGTACCTCTCGGCTAGTTCAACAGGTAATTCCATAAATCCCTTTCTACCCAACTTAAGAGATTGTCTATAATGCTTCATCTCATGCAAAATAGTATTAGCCATCATTTTTGCATTACCGAAGTTTTTATTTAATTCTAAAACCGGTTCACCTTTTGCATTAAACTTAAACAATCCTAAAGTATCTCCAGTTTGAGTAAAACTACGATTAGTGGATTCATATAATTTCCTTATCTCATCAGCATATTTTTTACCAAACGCCTTTTCAATTTCTAAAAATGCTAAATCTACCTTTTTGGTATTGCCCAGCCCTGCAAAACTTTCATCAAACGTTCCCACATAATCAGATGGATTAAGTGGCTTTTTTACATACCAAGCATTATCACTCGTCCCCTCACCCGCCTTATTCACCTCTGGAGTCTCCGGTGCCTCTGGTGTTTTTAGCGGTATATTCGCTTGCGGATTATGGAGTTCGGGAGTTCGTTTCTTTTCATTTCCTGTTATTTTGTCGATATCTTTAATCGGTATATTTATGTCTATCTTCGACTCCAGTACAATATATACCTTTTTAAGTCCTGCCCCAACAATCCCGCCTCCAATTGCACTTGTTGCTGCGGCTATAATATTCTCTCCCACCATGCCACCGATGCGTTCCCATCTTTGGCTCGGTTTGAGTTCCTGTAGTTCCACATATAGATCCTTAAGGGAAGTCCATTTATTCACTGCCGCCTTCTGAATATAACTTAGCGGATTCTCACTGAATTTACCCGCTTCTTCGTTCAGATTGATATAGACCTGCTTAATTCCTTGAAGTAAGGCTTCTCCACTCGCTACCGGGTGCGAAACGATCTCTACGAATTTATCCGCTATATTGTTGACGCTATTATCCAGCCCTATATAGAAACCTTTGCCAAATGCGAGTACCTCATAACCGTCAAGCATGGATTCTTTATAGGATTCCTGTGCCGGCCTCAACTCGTTTATTTTCTCGTCCAATCGCCGATACGCTTCGGATCGTTCCCAATGTTCCAAATAATTATAAGTTACCGGGTCATACCCTTTAGCCAAGGCAAATTCCCAGAAATCCAGAACATGCTCGTCCATTGTAATGTCCACGCTTACTTCTCCGGGCATAACTTCATAGCCGAATTCATCCAAAAACTGACGAAGAAGCATCTTCAAGTTGACGTCATTGGGTTTCACCTCGTCAAGATTTTCTATCGCCTTTACCTTCCCTACCTTTTGTACCCGCTTGGTCAGATCCACCGAATTGCCTGCCCGAAGTTGTACCGTTATCATGGCACTTTGGATTTTCTGCTCCGTTTCCTTTTCTACTCTGACGTAATCCTGGGCTACCCGGCGAAGCGTCTTTGCTTTACTTCCTAGATGGTCATCAATGGATTGAGATAACTTCCGAATCTCCTGAAGCAACCGATCAACCTCATTTGCTGCTGCTTGGACAGAAGATTCGGAATAAGCAGAGCGGGTGTCTCGGATCAACTGGGAGATATCCTTATATACTTTCGCTGTGCCTTCCCCTATGCCCATGCGCAAACGCTCCATGTTGTCAGCAAGTCCCTTAATTTGATCTGGGTCTACTTTCTGATTCAAAATGGCCCTCCTTTCCGAGTTTGTATTTGTCCTGACTCTTCTTCCGCATAAATACCCCTTCATTACTCCATGTCTCATTCAATGCGATGATGATTGACATGGATGTACTGAAGGGGCTATAGGGTTTACCTTTTATCCTCCTTGATTCAAATAGAAAAATTATTCCAATTTACATTATCTAACTGGGTATTTTACCAGAATAGCCCATTTCATACAATAGCTAAGTCAAAACAAAAAAAGCCTATTTCCGCTCCTTTTTTGGACAGAAATAAGCTTCTTTATGGGCAGGACCCGTTTTCAGAAGTCACTCTTTTAGGCCGATCCATTCATATTTATAAAACAGAGTCATCAGCAGGTTTGAGAGAAAATGGATGAAAATGGGACGAGAATATTGCCGGTTTCGGCATAAACCCAACCAAAGACCAAAGCGGGCACGGTTATAATCAAAAGCATTAGCGGCTTTTTGTAGTATTGCACATGGAAGGCCAAGAACAGTAGTGCCGTCGCCGGAATCGCTAACCACTCCTTCTTAAAAAATATCAGCAGTCCGTTTTGAATGAGGCCACGGAACAACAGTTCTTCGAACAAGGCTGCCGAGAACATGAACAGCACTATTTTCATTATTGAAAGATGTCCATAATTCTTGTTGGCGTCGTCAATATGCTCTGAGGAAAGGCGCCTCGCGAGAATCACCCCGAGCAACAGGATTCCCGTTAAGGGAATTAAAGTATAGAGCGCCCACTCCAGAGGAGACTTTTTAAAAGATAGAATATTCTGCAGGCTATATCTCCCTTGAACGACCAGAAGCATAATAACCGCAGTGCAAACCAAGGAAAAGGAAAAGAACACGGCGATCGCCTCTTCCGGTTTGGATTCCTTTCTCTTACTTTGCGCCCTTGGATTATATATCATTCTTTGTCCCAACTATACCAAGCTACTGGATAATAAAATATATGCAAACCTATTATAATTCAAATAAATCATACTAAAGCGCTATCACCCAGAATTTGTACTTGATCTTCTTTTCGATAACCTCAATAATTAGGAGCTGAACTTACTTTTTTACAGTAAATCGAAAGGTGTACAACATGAATACAACTCCAACACTCTCTGAAAAACCTGCCGTAAAAGAACGCTTCCCGATCGCACTCTTATCCTTGACGGTCGGTTCGTTCGCTATCGGTATGACTGAATTTGTAATTATGGGGCTACTGCCGAACGTTGCGGACGACCTGCATGTCAGTATTTCCTCCGCAGGACAGCTAATTACCGCTTATGCCATGGGCGTTGCCATCGGAGCACCCATTTTGACGCTGCTGACCCAGCGCATCCCTCAGAAGGGATTACTTTGCCTGCTAATGATCTTATTCATTCTTGGCAACGGGATATCGGTCTTCGCCCCGACCTATGCCGTATTGATGGCGGCGCGGATTCTGACTGCGTTGACGCATGGCACCTTTTTCGGCGTTGGTGCGGTCATTGCCGCAGGTCTCGTCCGACCGGAAAAGCGTGCCGGTGCCGTATCCATCATGATGGCCGGCCTAACCATCGCCAATATCGTCGGCGTTCCTCTCGGAACCTTTGTCGGGCAGCAGCTCGGCTGGCGGGCTTCTTTTGGGGCCATTGCTTTGATGGGCGTCATCGCCTTGGGCGGCATCCTGTTGTTTGTACCGCAATTGCGCCAAGAGCAGCAAAACGGAGTGGCCCAGCAAATCCGGGCACTCCTCCGCCCGAAGCTGATGCTGTTCCTGCTGATCGGGGCTCTGGGCAACACAAGCCTATTCGCCGTCTTTACTTATATCGCCCCTTTGCTCCAGCAGATTACCGGCTTTGCCGAGCATAGCGTCACCTGGATTCTGGTGATCTTCGGCTGCGGTGTAACGCTCGGCAACATGGTTGGAGGCCGGCTTGCCGACTGGAAGCTCATGCCTTCCCTGCTCGGGCTCTATCTAATGGTGGCCGTCATCCTTGGCGTCTTTACCTTTACGCTTCAGAGCCCCGTTCTTGCTGTCATTACGGTCTTCTTCTGGGGAGTTGCCTCCTTCGGCGTCATGCCCGGCCTGCAGGTCCGGATTATGAACCTGGCCCAAGCGGCTCCTGCACTCGCCTCGACGTCTAGCCACTCGGCCGGGAATCTTGGAAATGCCGCGGGTGCTTTTATCGGCGGCCTCGTTATTACCCATATGGGACTTGCCTCGCTCCCTTGGATCGGATCGATCATCGTAACGTTGGCTCTTGTCATAGGAGCCATCAGTTATGTCCAGGAGCGCAAGCAAGGAAAAGGCGCTGCTTAATCTCAAATCTCGACTATAGCAAAATCAAAGACCCGTCATCCCTACAGATGCCGGGTTTTTGATTTGTGCTTTTTAATAGACATATCAATGTTGAATGCCCGAGTAAGTAAATTAATTGACCATAGCCCAATATATGGGTATATTTGAAATATACCGGAATTACCCCTTGCCACTTCAATGCTAGATATATTTATTCCTCGGTATGAACTCGGGCTCTAAGGAGTGGTTCTTTTGACCTCAAGTACGATTCTTGCGGAATTAAATTTATACATGAAACAGCAAGACCTCAGTGTTAGTCATCTGGCTAGGAGATTATGTCTTAACGTGGGGACGGTTAGCTATATTTTGAGCGGCACTCGTAAACTGACCATCGATCAATTGGATCGCATTACAGAAGTATTGGGATTCTCCAAGGGGCACTTTTATACAAACTTTATTCATGAATACTTGGAGGATAGTACCCCCGACTGGCGCAGAATCAGGCCTTTCCTATTCAACTGCGTTGAGTTGAACAGATTGGATTGCATCCGGGAGATCGTAAACTTGCTGCTGGATAATCTGATGTACTCCCAAACGTTGTTTGAAGTTGCAGAGGAGCTATTTCAAGCCGGTAAATATGAAGCCGCGGAAATCCTTTATGAGAATGTGGCCGATAGCGAGCGGAAACAGCATTCCGAGCGGTTGGCGATGTGTCAGTATCGGCTTTTTAAGATCCGGATAGGAAAAGACCAGATGCTGAATTTCAAAAACGTCTGCCAATTTGAGCCTTACGTAGATCGGCTGGATGAAGTATTTCAACTCGAGGCTCTTAAGGATTTAGCCAATGTATATCGATCACTTCAACAGTGGGACAACGTAGAAAAATTTACCCGAGAGATGGAGAAGAAGGCTAAAATATTATACTTTCATGAGCCGCGTTCCGAGAATGTGTTCCAAGAGTATCAAGCCAAATTAGGCAGACCTATGTTTGTATATATCGCTTATGCGAGCCTACTTTATGCCTGTGTGGCTGAAGGAAGGGGCGACTATGAGCTGGCATTACAATATACATATGAATATGCTGATTTAAGCTGGGTGAGGGAGTCCGACAACGATACGGAACATTGGAAACACTTATATGCTGAATGGGCACAAGCTAACACCTATGCAAATAAGATTATGAGTGGAGATTGCAGTATACTTTCAGATTACGTTAATTATATTGAAACGAGGCCCGATGAAGTTTATACGGCCCTTTTAAATATGTTATTCGCCGCAAATCGATATCATTTCGACTTGGATTTCGTTCTGCTTCAGTTTGATTCAAAAATCAAAGAATATGCCCCACACATAAATCAGTTATACAGAACCGAGATTATGTTTGATTATTTCGATAGTTTTTTATACGAACTGACTCTTTATTACCTGCGTACGAGTAATTTTGCAAATGGTTTTACAAGTTTGTTACAAGGTTTAGATCTTTCATGTAAGATAAATAAAGAGCAACATATTCTAAAATACGTAGGGTTATTTGAAGAATTTAGACATCAGGCACCCAGTGAAGTTCACTTATCATATAACCAACTTATTAGAAAGGTGTGTGCGGCCGTATGAAAAGAAAGACAACTTTATTAGCAGGCGGCTTGGTTTTAGCGGTTGTATTTCTTGTATCAGATCCTATTTTCACTACTTTTGGCCAACATGGCAGTTTTTAATTTGAGTCCCCTACATATCCAATGAGCCGAGCACGATGACTAAGAAACCTCCAATATCCTTGGAGGTTTCTTCTTTGTATCATCAAGTATACTCCCTACTCCGCCTCCCGCAACCTTTCCACAATTGAAGCTTTGGATAGCCAGCGGTACGCGACCAGCGTCACGGTCAACGAGATCACCGCCAATAGCGGGATCGCTGAAGCAATGGGCCATACGGACATATGGAACACCGTGAACGCTAGATTCTCGGAAATGGTCTTGGCAACGATGTAGGTGAGATATAATCCGGCGGTGCCGCCGATCAGGGCGACAAGCAGTACCCCATATAATCCTTCGTAGATCAGCATCTTCTTCAACTGCTTGCGGGTCATGCCCACGCTCTCCAGAATTGCGAATTCATTGCGCCGGGTAATGATGCTCGTGATAACCGTGTTGATATAATTCAGAATGCCGATCAGCGCGATGATGAGGCTGAGTCCGTAACCAATCGTTTGAAAGACGCGGATGAAGCCGTTCATCTCTTGTTTGTAATCTTCCCGGGATTTCATCATCAGGTCCGGATGCGAATCGACCAGCGCTTGAGCCGCTCC
Organism: Paenibacillaceae bacterium UBA6304; assembly: GCA_002439285.1. GTDB lineage: Bacteria > Bacillota > Bacilli > Paenibacillales > Paenibacillaceae > Fontibacillus. Next base: position 1,782 of record DJTQ01000232.1, on the reverse strand, counting down.
TAACACTTGTTCCAGCTTGGCGGGATCAGCATGCAGGGTTGCCGACAGGATTCCCGGGTCGGCCACGGACCGCGCAAACTCATCTCCCGGGATGTAGGCATTGAATCCACCTGACGTGTAAGACTGGGTTCCGGCGGCGTAGAGCGCTTCTTGCTTGAGCACCGCCATCACCTCGTAATTCCTATCCATCCCCTCCAGTTGAATGCGATCACCCGGCTGGTAATAGGAAGCCGTTTCGTCCTCTCCCAGCGTTGCTACCGTAATTAGCATGTATTGGCCTGAGGCAAATTTGTCCGGGTCAAAGGAACCCGATAGAATGTCGCCTTTTTGGAGGACATCATTCCAACCCGGATCGATTCCGTGAAGTTGCACCCAGACCGCGCCGCTGCCAAGCACGGAAGTATATATAGGCATTTGCGGATCTTCATTTTTAGCCAATGGCTCTAAGTACCGCTTGATCTTCTCGTCGATTTTCAGATTTTCACTGCGAAAATACACCTTATCCAGACGCTCCACGCCGTCGATGGCCGCAAGCGATTGGAGAACATCCTCTGTGATGGCAGTAGTGCCCCCCGCCGAGCCCCGCTGGGATGGATCCGGCATTTCCTTCACGACGACATCCCCCGAAATAAACGTGCTCAGATACTTGTTCACATCGAAAGAGGAAATCACCGTATAGATGATGCTGAACAGGATTAGGCTCAGCGATAGCGAAGCCAGCATCAGAAACAACTTTTTCTTATGCCGGAGCAGGTTCGCCCAGGCCATGCGAGACAGTTTGGCTCCTTGTGTCGAGCGCTTTTTCTTTTTACGGCTGACATCCCCGAGCCCCGTATACCTTACAGCTTCGATGGGTGAAATTCGCGCGGCAGTCCGACCAGGCTTACTGGCGGCAATCCGGACGGTGAGATACGAGAACAACGCCGCCCCGATGAAAATCAAAGGGCTGACCGAAAACGCCGTTTCCTCCTCCATCGAGGAAAAGGTGCTCATCATCGGCGTCAGCCAGACTCCGATCCCGTAGCCGGCGGCCAGGCCGAAAGGCAACGCGATCAAGAACAGCCGATTGGCCTGCATCGTAATGATTCGTCTTAACTGCTTAGGTGTCGTCCCGATGGTTTTCAACAAACCGTAAAATTTAATGTCCCGAACAACAGAAATATGAAAAATGTTGTAAATCAGCAAGTATCCGCTCAACATGATGATCAGTACCAGCCCCACATAAGGCAAAACATTCATGGGGTCTTCAAACATCCCAACGCTGGCGTACGCCCAGTTCACTCCATATTCCGCCTTGATTCCGGTGTCCGCCAGGACCTTCTTGATTTTGTCCTCAATGCCAAAAGAGTTATTAAACATGACGGACAAATCCGTCGAATTCGTATAGGTCCCCGTAAGTCTCGTCTGCTCAGGATCGATCCTCGAAAGATTTTCTTGGACAAATGCCTCCGAAACAAAGGCCAGCCCCGCCATGGCGACGTACTGATCCGCTTCATAGAGGCCGGACAATTCAAACGTCTTCGACATCCGCTCGCCATTGATCTCCATCTCCAGCGGCACCTTTGCCCCCAATTGATGCGGCACGCCCAGCAAATCCAGCGCCCAAGTGTTCATGGCGATTTCATTCTCGCCCTTCGGTAGCCCGCCTTCTATAAAATGAATGAAGCTATGCTTGGCGGAATTTTCATCAATCTGATTAATTTCCATCCGCGAGGTCCGGAACGCTTCATTCATGGCCTCGCCGACATGGGTGAACTTGCCGTATTCTTTGATCGAAGGATG
>DJTQ01000184.1 GCA_002439285.1 Paenibacillaceae bacterium UBA6304 | reverse complement strand
TAGCCCGTCGCTGCAAAGCAAAAGGATCTCCCCTTGTTCCAAGGTTACGGGATACAAGTCGACGACGACTTGCGGATCCGTACCCAGTGCGCGGGTGACCACATTGCGATGCGGGTGCACATTGGCTTCCTGTTCAGTAATCTGCTTCGTTTTGAGCAACTCGTTGACTAGGGAATGATCTTCGGTCAATTGGGACATTTCCCCCCGGCTGAACTTGTAGACCCGGCTGTCGCCAATGTGGCCGATCATTCCTTCCCGGTCCCCGATCAACACGGCCACTACGGTCGTGCCCATATTGTGATATTCTTCGTGTTCCGAAGCTTCCCGGTAAACCACGTCGTTCGCATGAAGAATCGCCTGACTCAGCTTTTCTCCGAAAGTCTCGGCGGAAAGCCCGGAAGGCAGATCCTGCAAATCCTGCACAATCGTCTCCACCGTCAAGCGGCTAGCGGTGTCCCCGGCTTGATGGCCGCCCATTCCGTCGGCAACGATCGCCAACGTATAGCCTTGCTCCAGCCGGGCAACCCAGGAGCTGTCCTCATTTACCGAGCGAACACGCCCTACATCACTTACGTAAACCGTCTTTATCAAATTCGATCACCTCGTACCAGTCTCCATGTGCTTCGCCCGCAGTTGTCCGCAAGCTGCAGCAATATCATGGCCTTGCTCCCGGCGGATCGTAACGTTGATGCCATTCTCCGCCAAAATGCGCTGAAACTGAAAAATGTCGTTTCTGGATGTTCTGACATACTTGCGCTCCGGCACATGATTGACCGGAATCAGATTCACGTGACAAAGCATACTTTTCAGTACGCCAGCCAGTTCTTCGGCATGCTCAGGACGATCGTTCACCCCGCCGATCAGGGCATATTCAAAAGTAATTCTTCGGCCTGTCTTCGCGAGGTAGTAACGCAGGGACTCCATGACATCGTCGAATGGAAACCGCCGATTTACCGGCATGAGCTTGGATCTTAAGGCATCGTTTGGCGCATGGATCGAGATGGCCAAATTGATCTGCGTATCCTCGTCGGCAAATTTATAGATATTCGGGACGATCCCGCTCGTTGATACAGTAATATGCCGTTGTCCGATGTTCAAGCCCTTTTCATGGATCATAATTCGCAAAAATTTCATCGTGGCTTCATAATTCTCAAACGGTTCACCGGTACCCATGATGACGATACTACTTACCCGTTCCCCGCGGGGATCGAGAATCTTCTGCGCCTGCACGACCTGAGCGACAATTTCTCCCGCCGTCAGATTCCGCTTCAACCCTCCCAGGGTAGAGGCGCAAAACGTACAGCCGACCTTGCAGCCGACTTGCGTCGTCACACAGATACTGTTTCCGTAGTTATGCTTCATGATGACCGTCTCGATCGCATGCTCGTCATGCAGACCGAACAGGAATTTCACGGTTCCGTCTTTGGACTCGTACTTCGTAATCTCATTCAGCGTCACGAACGCAAACTGCTCGTCCAGCTTCTGCCGCAGTGATTTGGACAGATTGGTCATTTCCTCAAAGGAGTTAACCCGCTTCACATACAGCCAATCAAAAATCTGTCCCCCGCGGAAAGCAGACTCGCCTTGCTGTACCGCCCATTCCTGTAATTCTTCTAAGCTAAAATCATATATAAAGGGTTTCATTTTCACACACCTATTCGTATAATTTATCTGATATTTTCCACTCATTCCTCCTATTTTAGCATAAATTGCGATTACACTAAAGTACAGCACTTTTCCGGGCTGACAGATTCCTTCTCCAGGACAAAAAAAGCCGGCCTGCACTCCTCATTCCGTGCATTCCGGCTCTCAATCAATCCTTTTTCATTTCCCGTTCTTCTTCAACTCAATGTGTAACCATAGAATTGAAATCATCCCGACTCGAACGATTGACATCATAAAATACTACGTCACCGTCCATAAGCGCAAAAGACCTTCCGTAAGGATCGCTTACATTGCGAACAAAGCCCTCCATCTGTGCCCACTGATTCATTAGAGGGGCGTGAATGTATTGCAAATGCGGATTGATGCTGTTTCCGTTCCTCACCGTTTCAATATTAAAATTAACTACGATATATCCATCCTTCAAAAAAATAGGAGAGCGGTCGCTCAGCCCATTGTGCGCCCGGCCATATTCGGCGACGTTCGTTCCCGACTTCACGGCATAAAGATCGGCGGGCAGACTATATTCACCGTACCATTTTTGCATGGAGGCACTGACTCTTGCCGGATCTACTCCAGAGGGAATTCCGACTTTAGGTCCAATCAGCGTTCGAATGCGTTCATTCAATTCCAGCAGGCTTAATCCACCTACCGGCGTTTTTTGCTGGGATATTCTCCGGATATAGTTCTGCACGTACTGTGTCCGGCTGACTCCGGCCACCTCAGCAAAGGTGTAATCGTGATCGTATTTATACAAGGCTGTATCGGTCAATTCCTCTGCCGGTACATTACGCAACCGTTCGTTCAAGATTACATAACGCTGCACAAGATCCCGGGGCGAACCGATTTTTACATAACTGCGGTTTCCTGCATGATAGTACAAATCCGCTTTCGTACGCAAACCGTCTTTGGCGCTGACAAAATAGAACGACGGCGTAATCCGGATACGGTCGTTAAGCCCAAACATATTCCCTTTCGTCTTTAGATCAAATTTAAAATGGTACCCGGTCTTAATGACCGCGTTTTGATAGAGCGGGTGACTGCCCGGGCGAACCGGCAACGTGAACCGGCCCGTATTTCCCCGTGCGGCACCATCAATACCGTTTAACCCGACCCAGTAGGACACGCCAGTAGGAAGCTCCGAACCCGCCGAAGCGCGGAATACCGTCTCCCAGTTGTAATCGGCAATATCCGTAATCCGAAAGTCATATACCCGTCCGACGACATCCACGAGTACCGTATCATAAGCGATATGATGCGTAAGATCTAAATTCGCATTGTCCTGCTGACTCGCTCCTCCCGGAGCATTGTGTGCTATCGTGCGGAACTCCACCGCATAAAAGCCTTCATCCACCCATACCGGAAGAAAGAAAGTGAACGACTCCCGCGTTTTATCGACTTCGATCCACGTATTTTTCGGATGAAACGTGGTCCGGCTCCCATCATATACGTCAAAAGGAAAGCGGACCTGCTTGCTGCCTATGTATTTAAGATAGTTATTGTATCCGTAACCTTTATAATTGACATGCTGTCCGCTATTAGGCATTTCGACCGTAAACGGACGATCAAGAATAACCGCGGATCGGCCTGCCGCCGGACGGGTCTTCTGGTTGTGCTCGGCATCGTCCGAAACGTCTGGATATATGACCACCGGAGTATGGACCGTCACCGGATTGATACCGTAAATCGCATAATTCACATTCGCCCCGCCATTAATATTACCGTGCATTATACCGTAATATAATGTCCCCGTGCTGGGTTGGCTCGCTTGATTGATTTTGCTCATCGGAATCGTATTGCCAGGGCTATAAAGTATATCGGGACCGATTTCCGGCGGAGATGGGATTTGGTTTGGTGTCGGCCCGGTTTCCGTGCTCTGCGTCCCGCTCATAATGGTTGATCCGTTAAACACCAGACTGTCATTCTTTACTTTGACCTTCTCTACCGCCTGCTGAGCATAAGACTCCAGGTTTTCATTCGAAATATCCGGCTTTACCTTTCCTCCCGACTTACTTCCTTTAGGAGCATCTACCGAACTGGGAGGGTTAGGAGGCGTATAACCCCTGGACTCCGAAGCCGTGAAGCTTGGCGGAGAATATCCGCTCGGCATAATCGTAATACCGCTGCCCTCGAACGCATAGTTCCAGAGCTTGGCCTGATCAATCTTGTACACCTCGAGATTATCAATCACCCAAAAGGAATAAGGCCTTTCGACAGTATATGACTTGGTCAGCGTCTCCGTCGCCGTTTGCGGATCAGGCGCATCCATCTCCCCGGTACCATCCGGTTTAGGCACCTTCTTGCCGGGATCCCACCTCAGCTCATACTCTCTATTCACTGTCACTTCATACGTGCATTTCCCGCTCATCTGCACAAATTTATTTTTAGAGAGATAGCTCTTAGCCAACACATTGCCGTACAGACTTTCCGTCGTGGGGATCCCGTCCAGAACCTCAAAGCGCTCAT
>DJTQ01000186.1 GCA_002439285.1 Paenibacillaceae bacterium UBA6304 | reverse complement strand
CCACGTCAATCTCCATATTTTCCGGTCCGGATTCATGTAATCCTGATTAAGAGAAGAATAGGTCAACGTTCTCCCTTCCGGGATGACCGCGACTTTCTCCACCAGTTTAACCGCCTCCTCGGCAGTCAGCTCTGTCCCGGATGTTCTCGGCAAGAACGTGGTTTTGGCGGCGGGGATCTCGGAATAAACTACCGGAGCCGGGAGGACCTCATTTCCTTGATAATCAAATCGCTTACCTGTCGTTGCATCCATAGGATAAGTCGCATATTCTGTCAAGGCCCAGCCTAGAATCCAGCTATCCACTTTGCTCTTTTTGTATACGGGAATATAGCCAAGCTCTACATCCATTTCCTTCTTAAAAGCTTGCTCGGCTGCCGCTTGGGAAACTGTCGGAGTTGGCGCCGGATAGTCCGGATGCTCGTAAGATTTGGAGAAGGAGATCGGATCGCCCCCGCCATCGATGGTAATGCTGACATACTCGGAAGGGGACGGAATGCCGTTCTTCATAATCCGAAAATAAAAATTGTATTGAACAGGCCCGAACAACGACGTATCACTGAGACGCCAATTAGAAACAACCTCCGGCTCCAATTCCTGAAGCGAAACGGAAGGAGCCGCTTTGGCTATGAAAGATTTGGCGGCCTGCATAGCTTCCTCACGGGTCAGCTTCGGAGGATAATAAGGCTGGTTCGCCGCTTCGGGCAGGTTAAAATAAGTACTGATCAAATCCCCGGTCATCGCGTCAACCTGAGAGTTGTACCCGAATCCGGAATTACCGCTGTCATATTGCCATTGGATGTTCCATACCATTTGATTGACCGGCGGCGGATACATATTGGTAACCCCCAGCTCAATGCTTTGGGCAACCGCGTCTTTCATCGCCGGGAACAGTTCTCTTACTTTGGCTACAGCTTGTTCCTTAGTGAATTTGGCCTTGGCGGGATCCGGTGAAGTCGTTCCGGGAGCCGGGATTTCTCCGGCCGCGATTTGCAATCTCATCTTGTCCGTTACGGTGACCGTGTCAGCCTCGGCTCCAGCCAGGCCCGCCGGAAGCAGCATGGATACCGCTACCAAGCCCGTGCAGGCCACTTTAGAAATATTCAAGAACTGGCGTGTTCTTTTCTTATTCAATACATCCCAACCTCTCCCTATGGATATTCTCTTTCATTTTAAAGCGTTTTCTCCTTAATATCCATATTTATCCTACACCCTCGCAAAAAAATAGAGTCCTCTGCTCACTTAAGCAACAGGACTCTATATTTACCTTACGATTATTTCGGTTCCAACCCGCTTCCCGGCTGTGGAAGTAGTTCAATAACGGCCTTGACGGCTTCATCAACGGAATCGGCACGGATCGTCGTAAACTCGGACCCCTCATACTGCTCCTCCGTATGGTCATACCGTGGATCGTAGTAATACAGTAGCAATAATTCCACGGCCCGGTTATAGTTTCCGTTCTTCAGACTGTCGCCGATTTCGACGGCAATGGGTCTGTGGAGGCGGGACTCGATTTTGGCAAAAGCCTCTGCACAAGCCTCCGGATGTTCCCAAGGCTGATAGTCCTCCAGGATCGTCTGCACGCGTGCCTCTATCGGAAGCTCGATCCGGATATGGGTGCCTTGATCCTTCTTGCTCATGACTATCTCCGGAATCACGACCTTCCCGATCCGCTTGCTCTCCGCCTCCATCAGCACATAAGGAGCTCTCTGATTCCGCAGCAATTCATCCAGCAGCAAGGCATCGAAGGTCTTCTGATTATGGGCGCGGAGTCCGATATCCCCGAAGACAGAGCCGCGGTGTCCGGCCATTCCCTCCAGATCCAGAACGGGGTATCCCATTTGCTTCAGCTTCCGAAGCAGCGCGGTCTTGCCGTTTCCGGTATGGCCATGGATCACATAAGCCGGAGGTTCGAAAGACATGTCCTCCAGCATAGCAACGACCCATTGGCGGTATGCCCGGTAACCCCCGGACAATCGGTATGCATGTATGTTCATCAGGGACAACAACGTGGCCGTCGTCTTGCTGCGCATGCCGCCGCGCCAGCAGAAGACGGCTTTCTTCTCGGAAATCGCCGCAAACTCTTTAATAAAAGCCGGCAGCTTGGCCGAGACGACTTCAAGCCCGCGTTCCTGGGCCGCATCTACGCTGACCTGCTTGTACAGCGTACCGATCTCCGCTCTTTCCTGATCGTTAAACAACGGGATATTGATACTCCCGGGAATACTGGACTCGGCATACTCGGAAGGGGAGCGCACGTCGATGAGGACAATCTCCCCTTTCTTCCGCGCTGCCAAATCCTCAATGGTTATGTCTTGAAACATGATGTTTGACTCCTTCTATCATAAGGATTCCTATTGTACAACTATACGACCCGGATGTTGCCCGGTGACTTCACCGATCAGGCTTGCTTCAACCCCGGCTTGCACAAGCGCCTGAAGCAATTCGTCCGATTGCCCCGCATCCACCGAAATGAGCAAACCGCCCGATGTCACAGCGTCGCACAGAATCCAGCGACCGATTTGATCCAGTTCCGCCGGAAAATCGATGTCCCCCTCGACATGAGCGAAATTGTTCTTCGTTCCGCCCGGCACATTTCCTTGCTCGGCCAGCTCCCGTACACGCGGCAGGACAGGTACATCGCTCTGTCTTATGATGATGCCGTTTCCGCTTCCCTTGGCCATTTCCAGCGCATGCCCCATCAAGCCGAAGCCGGTTACGTCCGTGCAGGCATGGACATCGTAAGACTCCATCGTTTCGGCGGCTACCTTATTTAGTGTAGCCATCACGCGGGTTACCCGTTCCGTCTCTTCCGGGGTCAGCGCGTTCTTCTTGATCGAAGTCGTCATAATGCCCACCCCGATCGGCTTCGTCAGGATCAGCTTATCCCCGGCCTTCGCACCGGCATTCGTTCTGACCCGGTCCGGATGAACCAGACCAGTGACGGCCAGGCCGAATTTCGGCTCTTTATCGTCGATGGAATGGCCGCCTACCAGTGTTGCTCCGGCTTCTCTGACTTTATCTGCGGCCCCGCGCAAAATATCGGCCAGAATGCTTTTATCCAAGGTGGAAATCGGAAATGCTACAATATTAAGCACAGTCAGCGGTTTGCCGCCCATCGCGTAGATATCGCTGATTGCATTAGCTGCCGCAATTTGTCCGAAGGAATAGGGATCGTCCACGATCGGCGTAAAAAAATCGACCGTCTGCACAAGCGCCGTATCCCCGGATAAACGGTACACGCCTGCATCGTCACTCGTATCCAGGCCTACGAGCAAGTCCGGATTCGGTTCTGATGGAGGCAGACTGCGGAGCACCTGCCCCAGATCGGCAGGTCCTATTTTACAGCCGCAGCCCCCTTTACTCGATAATGAAGTCAACTTTATTGAATCTGCTGCTGCCATATATGATCACTTTCCTTCCGTGTACAATATAAATCTCGAACATTGCAAATCTTGCTCCCTATAAATCGTACTCCAGTCGCCCGGGGATGGCAAATCGATAAACCCGTCTTGTCCCGTTGTGTTATACTGTAATTCGTGTCAAAAAATATCAAACTGTGGAGGAAACATGCATGACAACATCATCGAAATCACACTCTCTTAATCCACGGACGCCTAGTACGGGCAAAACTATACTATTCATCGTCCTTTTTGTCATCATTGCCATCGCCGGCTTAAGTTATGTCAAATGGTGGCCTTATTATGAAAAAGCATTCAAAGCCGCGACGAATCACTCGATCGGCTCATCGATTCTCGGCTCGGACGTCTCCGCGGCTCCTTCCTGGAGCTCGGCCCTCGATTACGCTGCCGCTTACTTTAAATCGGTATGGAAAGCCGCCGTGCTGGGCATTTTACTGGGTTCCCTTGTACAGGTGCTGCTGCCTTCCAAATGGCTCTACAAAGTACTCGGCAAATCAAGCTTCAAAAGCACGCTTCTAGGCGGCGTCGTTTCCTTGCCGGGCATGATGTGCTCCTGCTGTGCAGCGCCGGTCGCTTGCGGTCTGCGCCGCAAAAATGTCTCGGTCGGAGCCAGCCTGGCCTTCTGGATCGGCAATCCGGTGCTGAACCCCGCCACGCTCATTTTCATGACGTTTGTGCTCTCGTGGAAATTCACCCTGCTTCGGCTTGCGTTTGGATTGATTCTGACCTTCGGAGTCAGCTACTTGGCGAACCGGTTTGCGGATACTAAGGATACAGCAGCGATTCCCGAGCCGGACTTGCAGGAAATTCAGGAAGAACAAAGCCCCTTCTTGGTGCGCTGGCTCAAAAGCCTGGGCCTGATGATTCTTAATGTCGTCCCGGCTTACGCCATTTCCGTCCTGCTGCTCGGCGCATTTCAGCACTCGCTGTTCCCGGTCTCCCTTGGAACGGGGATTGCCGCCATTATCGTCTTTGCCATCGTCGGCACTTTGTTCGTGATCCCGACGGCAGCGGAAATTCCGATCATCCAATCCTTTGTAGCTTTGGGACTCGGAGCCGGACCCGCAGCAGCCTTACTGCTTACGCTACCGACCGTCAGCCTTCCGTCCATGCTCATGGTCGCCCGGTCCTTCCCGAAAAAGGTGCTCATGTTCGTATTCGCCTCCGTGGTCGTCATCGGCATTGTGGGAGGCGTCGCAGGTTCATTTCTCTTGTAATAAATCACTTAAAAACCCGGCCCGCATTTTGCTGCGGAGCCGGGTTTTATTTATTTTCTTGCGGTCGATTCCCGGATCATCAGCTCCGCCGGGAATGTTTTGTGCGCGTGGGACATTTTTTTATTAATTAAGTCGAACAGAATTTTGATCGTCTCTTCCGCAATTTCCTCAACCGGCTGGCGGATCGTCGTAATGGACGGGTTATAGTAGTAAGCGATATCCAGTCCATCAAAGCCGGCGACGGAGTAATCCCCGGGAACGGACTTCCCGCTCTCGAAAATCGCTTTGCAGGCACCCACCGCCAAACTGTCGGAGACGGCGAACAACGCCGTAAATTGTTCGCCGGATTCCAGCAGTTCTTTGGTCACCGCATAGCCGTTTTCCATCGAATAGCTCTCTATGTTTTCTTTCATGCTATAGACCAGCTTCTCGTTCAGTTCCAGGCCATGATCCTCAAGCGCCTGCTTATAACCTTCATATCTGAGCTTACCGATACTGACGTCATCCATCGAAGCTGTAATGATAGCGATTTTGCGATGGCCTTGACTGCATAAGTAATCTACCATTTTGTAACTCTCTTTAAAGTCGTCGACGGAAACGGACGAATACTCATGCGGATCATACTCCGGTGTCATACCGATTGTACTGAGCACGAACGGTACCGTAAGTTGATCCAATTTTTCTTTGGAATGCGAGAAATACCCGCCGAGAAAAACAATCCCCTTCAGGCGCTTCTCCTTCTCCAGTTCAATCGCAACTTCGATTTCATCCTGGTTCTCATCCACCCTTTGCAGAATGAATGAATATTTCTTTCTTTGAATCTCCTTCTCAAATACCTGAATCATCCGGTTAAAGAAAGGATTCGTAATCCCCTTAATGAGGACGGCAATCGTTTTGGAAGCGGAACGCTTCAGATTACGGGCGCTGTTGTTCGGAACATAATGGTTATCTTTGATAACCTGCATAATCATGGCTTTGGTCTCTTCGCTAATATCGGGATGATTATTAATCGCCCGGGAAACCGTGGTTACGCCAACCCCGCACATTTTTGCAATATCTATAATTGTAATTGAAGCCATGTCCGATCTTCCCTTACATCGTAATTTCTACATTTGTATACTCATAGAAAAAATATAGCAATTAACCCCCCGGAAAACAAGGGCGGCATAAAAAACAGGGTTCCCCGGAGGGACGAAGTCACCCGGTAGAGAACCCTGCTTTGCCCGCTCCGCACCAACTCCGCGGGCCCCATATTCCGCTTTATCCTTTGACAGCGCCGGCTACGACACCCTCTATAATGTATTTTTGACAAATCAGATAGAAGATGACGATAGGCAAAATAGCCAACACCAGCATAGCCATCATAGCCCCCATGTCGATCGACCCGTAACCGCCCTTTAAGTATTGAATTGCGATTGGGATTGTTCTGTACTCGGTACCGATAACAAGCAGCGGGAGCAAGTAGTCATTCCAGACCCACATGACATTAAGAATGGCAACCGTAATCGCAATAGGCTTCAAGATCGGCAAGACCACCTTAAAGAAGGACTGTACGGGATTACACCCGTCGATCAGATCGGCCTCTTCGATTTCAAGGGGAATGGACTTGACGAAACCGCTGAATAAAAACACTGATAAACCCGCTCCGAATCCTAAATAAATCACGATAATCCCAATCGGATTGTCGAAATGCAGCACATTCGCCGTCTTCGTCATGGTGAACATCACCATTTGGAAAGGAACGATCATGGAGAATACGAAGATATAATAGAGCATTTTGGTAAACCCGGTCTTGACTCGGGTAATGTACCAGGCGGTCATCGAAGTCAACAGGACTATGACGGCAACCGAACAGACCGTAATAAACAGCGACATCCCGAAGGCGTTGAAAAAGCCGGTTTTGGCTACCCCGCTCGTATAGTTTTTTAGACCGATAAACGTCTGCTCATCAGGAAACAGAAACGGAGTATCGCTAATAAAAAATTTACCCTTAAAGGAGTTCATCAGCACGATCAGAATCGGTGACAAGAACAAAATCGCCAGAACGAACAATACGAGAAATAGAAAGACGTCTCTACCTCTGGTTCTTTGCATTAGTTCTCCACCTCCTTGCTTCTCGTGGCGACAAGTTGAATCAGTGCGATCAAAGCAACCAGGACAAAGAATACAACCGCTTTCGCTTGACCCACGCCTTCCCAGCCTACGCTACCATAGAACGTATTATAGATATCCAACGCTAGCATAGAAGTCTCCTTCGACGGTGCCCCGGCTGTGAGCGCCAAGTTCTGATCGAACAGCTTGAATGAATTCGATAAGGTCAGGAACAAGCAGATTGTAATGGATGGCATCACCAGAGGGATGGTCACATTCCGCAATATACCGAAACGGGTGCTTCCGTCTATTTTCGCGGCTTCAATTACATCTTTCGACACGTTCTGAATACCTGCGATATAGATGATCATCATATACCCGATTAATTGCCAATTCATAAGAACAATCAATCC
>DJTQ01000231.1 GCA_002439285.1 Paenibacillaceae bacterium UBA6304 | reverse complement strand
AACCAGTCCAGCTCCAGCCGTTCCGGCGCAACGTAGAGCAGTTTCAATTCGCCGCGTTTTGCGGCGCGGATGCGGTCATTGACCTCTTTGCCGGATAACGTACTATTAATATAAGCGGCCGGAATCCCCATCGCGATCAGCGCATCCACCTGGTCTTTCATCAGCGAAATCAGCGGCGATACGACCAGCGTCAAACCAGGCTGCAAGAGCGCCGGAATCTGATAACAGATCGATTTACCGCCGCCGGTCGGCATGATGCCGAGCGTATCGGCTCCATCCAGCATACTGGCAATGATCTTCCGCTGCCCTTCACGGAAATCGGGATACCCGTAATATTTTTGCAGCAACTGCTGCGCCTGTTCCAGACGGGTGGTTTGAGCATTCATTGAACTAGACTCCTTATATCGGTGTAAGTGAATATTAGATAAAGCTATAGCTGTTTAATCGTGCAAATTATGAGATATGCACACTCTACTATTATATACTCTCCAAGAAATACGTCTATCAATGTACCTCAGGGTTTGAATTTCGGGTTGAGCCGGTTTTGCGAAAACATGGTGCTCGTTCCGCACGCGTGGTATAGTAAAATCGATAAAATTAACAGGAGAATCGACGATATTATGAAAAATACAGGAAACAAGAAACCTTTTGACCATAAAGACAAAGCACATACAGGGTCTAACGGTGCACGGAATGAGAAGAAATCGAATCCCCGTCCATCCAGCGCCCCTTTCCATCAACGAAAAAAAGCGGGAACAGGTATTGCCGGGCGTACTAATGCGGAAGAGGTTCAGCCTGGCGACCGGATCATCGTGACGATCAAACGGCTTGGCATCAACGGCGAAGGGGTCGGCTACTACCGCCGCAAGGCGGTATTTATCGAGGGCGCACTGCCTGACGAAGTTATTAAAGCCGAAGTAGTCCGTTCCGAGCAGAAATATATTGCCGCCAAAATTACGGACATCGAGAAGCGTTCCCCCCACCGGGTTGATGCCCCTTGTCCGGTATTCGGCATCTGCGGCGGATGCCAGATCCAACATCTGTCCTATGAAGGACAGTTGGCTGCTAAAGAGGATATCGTCCGGGAAGCCTTCTCCCGGTATGCCGGTTTTCAAGATCTTCGCATGAAGCCGATTCTCGGCATGGATCATCCGTGGGATTACCGCAACAAGGCCCAGCTACAACTGGGTATGCAGCAGGAAGGTATGATCGCCGGACTGTATGCGATGGATTCACACCGGCTGATCGATATTACCGGCTGCCCAATCCAGCACCCGAAGGTTAACGAAGCCGTGGACCGGACGCGGAATGTCCTGCAGCGGTTGAACATCCCGGTTTACAAGGAGAAAAGCAATCAGGGACTGGTCCGGACCATCGTCGTGCGTTGGGGATTCCAGTCGGGACAGCTGCAGGTGACGCTGGTCACCTCGAGCGACAAGCTGCCGCAACGCGAGCAGCTTGTCAAAGAGCTCCGGCTCGCCATGCCGGAGCTGACAAGCATCGCCATGAACGTCAATCCGAAGAACACGTCGCTCGTGTTCGGGCATAAGACGTTCATTCTGTGGGGCGAGGACAGTATCCAGGAGTCGCTCGGCGACCTGGATTTCACTTTGTCCCCGCGCGCCTTCTTCCAGCTCAACCCGATCCAGACGGTGAAGCTGTACGAATCGGTGCGCGCCGCTGCCAAGCTGACCGGCCGGGAGACGGTGGTCGATGCCTACTGCGGCACAGGCACGATCGGCCTGTGGCTCGCTCCTTATGCGAGCGAGGTCCGCGGGATCGAAGCTATCCCTGAGGCCGTGGAGGACGCGAAAGCGAACGCGGTGCGCAACGGGCGCACCAATACGGCCTTCTATCAGGGCCAGGCGGAAGAGCTGCTCCCGCGCTGGGCGAAGGGCGGCTACTCCCCGGACGTCATCGTCGCCGACCCGCCGCGCACCGGCCTGGACCCGCGCTTCCTCGAAGCGGTGCTTCGCACGAAGCCGAAGCGCTTCGTCTACGTGTCCTGCAACCCTTCCACACTGGCCAAGGATTGCAAGGTGTTGACGGACGGCGGCTACCGTGTCGAATGGGTGCAGCCGGTAGATATGTTCCCGCAGACAAGTCATGTGGAGTGCTGTGTGTCTCTCACGAAGGAGTAACCTAGTTGAAGGGAGAAATTAATATGACAGTGAGTCCCACCAACGGCAATAAGGAGTTATCTCCGGAACAGCATGAAGAACTACTCAAAATATTGAAAGCGCGCTTTGAGAAAAACATGAACCGCCATCAAGATCTCGAATGGGCTAATGTACATGCAAAGCTTGAAGCTCAGCCGGAAAAACTATGGTCCCTCCACGAAATGGAGAGAACCGGCGGCGAACCGGATGTCGTTGATCATGCCCTTACGACGAACGAATACATTTTTTACGATTGTTCGGCGGAAAGTCCCAAGGGTCGCAGAAGCGTTTGTTACGACCGTGAAGCGTTGGAGTCGCGGAAGGAGCATAAGCCGCAAAATAGTGCATTAGAGATGGCGGCTGACATGGCGATCGAGCTTTTAACGGAGGAGCAATACCGGGAGTTGCAGAAACTTGGAAACTTCGATTTGAAAACTTCGAGCTGGGTGAAGACACCCGCAGACATTAGAAAACTCGGCGGGGCCGTCTTTTGCGATCGTCGTTACGACACTATCTTCTTGTACCACAATGGGGCGGAATCCTATTATGGTGCCAGAGGGTTCCGTGGCTACCTAAGGGTTTAAATAAGATTTCCGATGGAGTTCAAGCAGTTTATATGCTTGAACTCCTTTTGGTTTATGATTGACCGACAACCGGACTTGCTAAGGGATCTTGAATAAAATACTGGTCTCTCAAGTTAGTTTAGCAATGCAAGGACCGACTCCACGCTATTTTGAACAAATAGCCGGTCGGGACGTGATTTCATCATGACGGTGAGTCCTATCAAGAAAACAACGAGAGTTTGAGCCAATGCCTTCGGGTTCAAGCCGATTGCCAGCTCTCCGGAGCGCACGCCCCGTTCGATCGTTTCCTGAAAAATAACCGTCAGATACATCTGATGTTCTCGCGTCAGGATTTCGAACTTTTCGTCATGCGGGGCAAGTTCCGCCATCGTATTAATGCAAAAACAACCGCGATTAGGTTGTCCGCCGTATTCCTCATCGATCAAGCCTTCAAAAAATGCTCGGATGCCTTCTTTTACCGAAGGCTTATTTTGGAGTCTGGATCGGACGGAAGAAGCATGAAATTGATTGTATTTACGCAATGCCGTTTCGAACAATGCTTTCTTGTCTCCAAAGGCTGAGTAGATACTCGGCTTTTGAATCCCCATTCTGGACGTCAAATCGCTCAATGACGTCGCTTCGTATCCTTTTTCCCAAAACACCTGCATTGCCGCATCTAAAGCCTGTTCCTCATTAAATTCACGCGGTCGAACCATGATTCCCCCTCCTTTTTGTACCAAACAGTATGTTATCATTGTATCTTAGCAAATCTAGGTTGTCAAAATGGTTGCCATCTTCCAATTATTCATTTGGTCCCCTTGACAATGCCTCGCAATACCATCTATATTTATCCATGACAATTACGTACCGTTCGGTATGTAATTGTTTTGACTAAATAATTGGAAATGAGTGATTAAAGATGGGAAATGTCAACGTAACAAAAGCAAATGTCGGTGAAGAAGCCATATCCGGTTCCTTCCCTTCCGTGTCTCGCAAAGTGGCACTGCTGTTTGCTGTGTCATGTGGAATGGCTGTCGCCAACATTTACTATGCTCAGCCGCTTCTTGACGCCCTGTCGGGAGAGTTCGGCATCGGGCATTCTACGATCGGTATCATCACCACCGTAACCCAAATATGCTATGCATTGGGTTTGTTACTATTAGTGCCGCTCGGAGACTTATTGAATCAGCGCCGCTTGATCGTCTGTCAAATGCTTTTATCCGTTGCAGCTTTGATTGTCGTTGGCACTGCTTCCTCCGCTGCAGTTCTGATGTCGGGTATTGCTGCAGTTGGACTGCTCGCCGCAATCGTACAAACGCTCGTGGCATTCGCTGCGATGTTGGCCGCGCCTTCGGAACGCGGACGAATAATCGGCTTGGTAACAAGTGGCGTCGTAATCGGTATTCTGCTTGCGCGAACCGTTGCCGGTATATTGACGGACCTGGCCGGATGGCGCTCGGTCTACCTGGTGTCCGCCGTAATGATGCTCCTAATGGCCGGTATGTTATTTCGGGCGTTGCCAAATTATGAGCGTGAGAAATCGGATTTGACTTATTTTCAATTAATTCGTTCGGTCATTTTATTGTTCGTGCAGGAAAAAACTCTTCGTATTCGTGGTGTACTGGCACTGTTGATATTTACCGCATTCAGTATTTTGTGGACTTCCCTTGTATTGCCGCTAAGCGCACCTCCGCTATCTCTATCGCACAGCGCTATTGGGGCTTTCGGTCTTGCCGGAGTTGCCGGAGCATTGGCGGCAGCCAAGGCAGGGAGTCTGGCCGATCGCGGTTTGGGACAGCGGACAACTGGAGCCTCGCTTGCCCTGCTGTTGGCGTCATGGTTGCCAATCAGTTATACGGAACGTACTTTGTGGGGATTGATCATCGGGGTTATTATTCTTGATTTTGCGGTTCAGGCCGTGCATGTTACGAACCAGAGCATGATTTTGAGCGTGCGTCCTGAAGCTCGCAGCCGCCTCACCGCAGCCTACATGATGTTCTATTCCCTAGGCAGCGCGACCGGTTCGATCGTTTCCACCTTGACTTACTCCCACTCAGGCTGGATAGGGGTTTGCTGGCTAGGTGCCACTGTAAGCGCCGTTGCTTTGCTCTTTTGGGCATTGACCCGGCGTTGAGCGTTTAATCGGTTATGTTTGCGAAATTCAGCGGATTTCAACTTTAGCAAGGAATTTCCATTTCAAATGTGGAACAAAACGAGGGAGTTGATTATGGAACGATATTGGAAAGTCGGGGATCTCGCCAAGCTGACGGGGCTCACCGTCCGAACGCTGCGCTTTTACGATAAGATCGGTTTATTCTCGCCATCCGGCAAAACGGAATCGGTCACAGGCTGTACAATGAATCCGACCTGGCGGTGCTGCAGCAAATTTTATCGATAAAAGATTTAGGATTGTCGCTTGAGTAGGTCAAGTCTGTCCTGACAGGCAATGAGCGATTTGTCAAGCATGGCACTTTTGTCGTCGAGCGGACCTACGGTGCTTTGTTACAACAGGTTTTTAACACATGGGCCGATCCGGTTGCCAAAGGCAAATGGTTTTCTAAGCCCGAAATTTTCGATTTCACGGTAGGCCTCTTGAAGATTCAGTAACCGATTTTTTTCCATTTCCAAAGTAAGCATCTTCCAATTCAATGGCATTCAGGTTACCATAAAATAGATTGTGGAAAGGAGAAGATCATGGAAAATAAGAAAATTGCTTATGAATCGATTGACGAGTATATTGCCAGTTTCCCCGCTGAAGTTCAAGAAAAGCTTCAAACTTTGAGGGAAGTCATTCAAGCTGCAGCGCCTGAAGCAACCGAAAAAATCAGTTACCAGATGCCTACTTTTGCCCTGCACGGGAATCTGGTGCATTTTGCCGCCTTCCCGAAGCATATCGGATTTTATCCCGATCCTAGCGGCATTGAAGCCTTCAAAGAAGAATTATCGGCATATAAAGGAGCTAAAGGTTCCGTTCAGTTTCCTCTGGAGAAGCCGCTGCCCTATGGGCTAATTAGTAAGATCGTAAAATTCAGAGTAGCTGAAAACCTGGAAAAAGCGGAAGCCAAAAAAAAGAAGAAGTGATCCATAACTTCGAGCAATCCAGCCATTGAAGCTGCAGCACCCTTTGCGTCCGGATCTGGACACCTTGCAAAAAATTCAAAAACATCATTTACTGAACATTCCTTTTAAGAACCTTGATACTATGAACGGCACCAGGATTGATTTACGGACCGATCAATTATGGGTTAAATCGTCGAGCACCAAAGGGGTGGTATTTGCTATGAGTAGAACGGGTTGCTGTTTCATCTGCTCCGGGAAATCGGATTTGACGTAAAGTACATCTCGGCACAGGTACTTGAGGATGGTGATCGCTTTGACCATGTTTTATTGCTCGTTTCATTGGAAGAGGATCGCTGGCTTCTGGATGTAGGGTTCGGGAACATACTTTCAAACCTTTAAAGTTAGTAGTTGGTGTTGTCCAAACAGACCTCAAACAGCAATTTCGGATCATGATGACGAGACAAGATACATTCAGTCTGGAGGATCATTCCGAAGAGACCGCAAACCAAATAGTCCAAGCATCGCTTTCTATAATCGGACCCTCATGATCCTCAAATTTTCCTGATATAAAAGAAACCAGCTCTTCAAGCTGTCCATCGTTCAGTTCATGAAGCAGAGAGCGGCCGGTCCGGCGGAGCAAATCCTGCCGCAAAGCCTCCGGATCGGGGTGAACCATTCTCGTTTCCCAAAGCGAAGCGGTTTCCAAAAGTTTGAATCCTGAATCTTGGAGTGCGCGCTGCACTTGTTCCGAATCATACCTGCGCGACATCTCCGAACCGGCCAACTGAGGATATTTTTCAAAATATTAGCCCCGAATGTGATGAATATCCCCAGGTAACAGACAATCGGCCGGCGTCCGGTCCTGAACCATAAGCACCCCGCCCTTTTTTAAAATCCGGTTCGCTTCAGTAAAGCAGGCGCTCAAGTCATCCAAATGATGGATCAAAGCCCTTTCCAGCACCAGGTCATATTCACGGGCAGGAAGACCGGTTCGATAAGCCTCTCCTTTTGCAAAACTAATCTCCTGCCAGCCTCTGCAGTTTAAGGCCGCCCCAGCCAGCATCTCATCCGAGAAATCAACTCCGACCACGTTGAAAGCTCCCAACTCCGCCAAAGCTTTAGTATAAATTCCCCCTCCACAACCTACATCCGTCGCCTTTTTACCGCTAACACCCCCCCTTGCGCGAATAAAATCATTCCAGGATTCATCCGCTGTTCTTGTGCTGTAGGTCCGGCGGTTTCAACTGGAGAATCCCCGCGTTACTAAGGAAGTATTCCTCATTCGGCGGGAGCGCTACATAAACTGATTAAAGAACTGGGCCCAGCCGATACCCTATCGTTTGGTTACGAGGCAGGTCCCACCGGCTACGAAACTTACCGCTGGATCACCTCCATGGGAGCCAAGTGTGCCGTAATTGCTCCTTCGCTCATTCCCAAACGTCCTGGCGACCAAGTGAAAACGGATCGTCGTGACGCAGAACAACTCGCCCGTTTGTTTCGTACGGGAGAATTAACTCCTGTCTACGTACCTGAGCGGGAAGATGAGGCCTTGCGAGAATTGGTCCGCGCACGGGAATCCGCCAAAGAGGACGCGCATCGGGCCCGTCAGCGGATATTGAAATTCCTGCTTCGCCATCAAATTGAACCGCCGGCTACGATAAAGCGCCGGTGGACGAAGAAGTACAGCGTCTGGTTGGGGCAACTGACATTCCCTTACGAGCCCATGCAAGTGGCGTTCAGCGAGTTGCTTCACGCTTTAAATGAAATCGAGCAGCGCATGGGCGTCTAGAAAGGGTATTAGTTGAGCAGGCAACGGTCGGCCCCAAAGCTTCTCTAATTCAGGTACTTCAGTCCTTGCGCGGTGTCGGGTTGCTGACGGCAATTACCCTTGCGGCTGAGATCGGTACCTTTACGCGCTTTCGTTCTTCTGCTCAACTCATGGCATATTTAGGGCTGGTCCCTCGAGAGTACTCCACCGGCCAGAGTACCCGACGCGGAAGTATGACCAAAACCGGTAATGGACGCTTGCGTCGAACCTTGGTGGAATCAGCTTGGAGCTATCGTCATCGCCCTGCGGTGAAGGGAGACCTCGCTAAGCGCTTGGATGGCATGTCAGCCGACGTTCAGCTATTGCCTTGGAAGGCGCAAGAAAGATTGAATTACAAATACCGCCATTTTGTTTTTGGAAAGAACAAGCACAAAAATGTAGCGATAGGCGCGGTCGCCAGGGAGTTTTTCGGGTTCATATGGGCTGTAGCCCGAACCGTGGAACAGCCAGCGGCTAACTAATGCCCCTTCCGTCCCCTCTGGAGAAACGCAGGGAGCGTTGCCCCCTGCACCCCCACACTCGCCGTGGGGCACTCCTCATCTCCGATGAGAAAGAGGGGTAGTGTTGGTTTGAATCAAATCGATTGACAAGAAAAGCGCTTGACAAGCTCACGCCTGAGCACGAGGCCCGGGAGCAAACGAAGGTTTAGGAGAGAATTTGCGTTGTCCGTTTGCACTAAGTTCTGCAAAGAACTGACCGTGCGTTTCTAGCTTGCAAAAGCTCTCCTTGACGAAGGCATAACATGTGGTAACCAACCCACGGATAGCAGCGTGCCGACCGTCGCTCGCATTTTTGCTCTCGCGCCACGTGTTAGGCGGGATTAAAACAGAGGGCTTGACAAAAACGTTCATAGCAACGGACACCGGAGACGTTATCTCCCGTAAAATGGCCGTTTTTGAATTCTAACGGACACCAGGGCCGTTAAATGACTGCCAACCCCTTGTTTTTTCTTCGAAAATACAAAATAAGGTCCCCTGTGTCTGTTAGCCGCAACGGATGCCGTTTTCTGAGCATTTAACGTCCCCTGTGTCCGTTAGAATTAAATGGACACAGGCCGGCCGGCTACATTCAAATCGGATTCTGCTTTGACCGCTGCTTTGACCGCCGACTAACCATCACCCCAATATTTTTATTCACATGAATTTATTCATGATTTACAAATGTACTCTATAGTTATTTAACAAGCCCGGGATGTGAGCTATAATTTATGGAGATCTACAAGGAGGCGATGGAATGAAAAGAATAGCCGTATTTTGCGGATCAAGCGCCGGAGCATCTGAAGTTTACAGACAGGGGGCCGTCGCCCTGGGTAAGGAATTGGCGGCAAGGGAGTTCACCCTTGTTTATGGAGGGTCCAGTGTTGGGCTAATGGGAGCCGTTGCTGATACCGTACTTGAAGCAGGCGGAGAGGCCATAGGCGTGCTTCCCGGTTTTTTGGATAATCGTGAAATCGCCCACAAAAACCTGTCCGAATTGTTTATCGTGGATTCCATGCATGAAAGAAAGGCAACGATGGCCGAACTGGCGGATGGCTTCGTGGTCCTGCCGGGAGGTGCTGGAACGATGGATGAATTCTTTGAAATATTCACGTGGGCCCAACTGGGGCTGCACCGTAAACCATGCGGGTTGCTTAACATTAACCATTACTATGATCCTCTTATCGCCCTGTTCAATCATATGGCCGACGAGCAGTTTCTTCAGGAAAAGTTCCGCTCCATGGTGCTTAGCGATACAGACCCGGCCGGGTTGTTCGATCAGTTTCTTACCTACGAGCCGCCCGCGGTTAAAACCTTTATGACGACCGAACAACAGGTGTGACTTCTCAAAAGCACATGAACCATATTAGCAAAAAAATAGCCACCCTTTTAGGGCGGCTATTTTTTACGTGCTCGAAGTTCCTTCATAATCTTGCGACCGGTCGGTGTCTGGGCCAGACCGCCTTGGGCGGTCTCCCGGTGCCGGCTGGGCATAGCTGAGCCAACCTCCAGCATAACGTCGATCACCTCATCGGACGGAATGGCGCTTCGCACACCGGCCAAGGCCATATCTGCGGCAGCCAGCGCATTGACCGCACCGAATCCGTTACGGACGATGCAGGGGATTTCGACTAGGCCGCCGACCGGATCGCAGATCAAACCGAGCGTATTTTTGAGGGCCAGGCCAACCGCATGCACCGCCTGCTCAGGTGTGCCTCCGCGCAGTTCCACCATGGCTCCGGCCGCCATGCCGATCGCCGAGCCGATTTCCGCCTGGCATCCGCCCTCCGCACCGGAAATAAACGAGTTGTTGGCGATCACATAACCGATCGCTCCTGCGCAGAACAAACCGCGCACAAGATGCTCGTCGTCCCAGCCGAAACGTTCCTGGGCACTAACGAATACACCGGGAATGATACCGCATGATCCTGCTGTCGGCGTCGCGACGATCCGTCCCATCGAGGCGTTAACCTCCGACACGGCAAGGGCGTAAGCCATCGCTTGGCAGGCAATATCTCCTGCCGACGCTTCTTCACGCTTCCGGTATTCCTCCACCTTCTTGGCATCGCCGCCCGTCAATCCGCTGGGCGATTTCGTTTCCTCCGTCAATCCTTTATGCACGGCGCTTTTCATGATTTGGTAATATTCCGTCATGACCGTCATAATCTCTTCCGTGGATTGGCCGCTCTCTTCCGACTGATCCTGGATCATAATCTCCGAAATCGTCTTGGATTCTTTCACGCACAATTCCATGAGTTCCTGCAAATTCCGAAAACGCATTCTCCCCGTCCCTCCCTAATTCAAATGAATATATGAAACCCGGCTAACGTGAGACAGCGAAGAGACCTCATTGATCAAAGGCTCCGGAATGACTGAATCCGCTTCGACTACCGTCAGTGCCTCCCCTGTTCTACCCTTCCGGTCGGTAATAATATATCCAATATTGACATCCGCCTTACTAAACAAGGCGGTGATCCCCGCCAGCACGCCCTGACGATCGGCATGTGCGACCACCAGCGTCGGCAGCTCGCCTGAACTCTTCACGTCAAATCCGTTAATGTTACGGATAACAATCGTTCCCCCGCCGATGGAAGCTCCTGTCACATCACAGCGTTCTCCGCCGGAAGACAATACTATTTTTACCGTATTAGGATGAACCCCCGGTGCCGTACCGGTTGAAAAATGCAGATTCACTCCGGCCTCCTCCGCATTCTGCAGGGAATTGCGAATCCGCTCGTCATCCGTGCGGTAATTCAGAATCCCGCCCACCACGGCAAGATCCGTGCCATGGCCTTTGAATGTCTCGGCGAACGAACCATAGAAGCAAATATCGGCTTCCGCCGGCTCCGCACCGAATAGTTGTCTTGCAAAACGTCCGATCCGCACTGCCCCGGCGGTATGGGAACTGGAAGGCCCGATCATCGCCGGACCGATAATGGAGAACACATTTTTAAATCGCATCGCTATCTCTCCTGGCTGCTCAATTTACTCGTTAAATAGAAAAAGGACAGGAAAAGGCTTGCTGCCTCTTCTCTGTCCCGGTTACCAGAAAGTTTAATGTCCCCCGTCTTGCGGACATGTACCTCGTGGGTGGCTGAACGCTCTCTCCAGAGTCGCATCGGATTATGGTCCTGGAACCTGAGAGATTCATGGCTGGCGTGCAAGGCCTGCCCTTTGCTCCTTCGGTGCCGCTATCTGTGCTTCGAAGCGGACTCTCCCATAATCGTCATTTGCGTTAATTGTATATAAGATGAACTATTAAAATAGATGTTAGTGGCAAGTACGTAAAATGTTCCTACGATCGCTAACGTTTCCGGATTTCTTGAATGTATAAGATCAATTAGGGTAGAAATCCGGAAACAGTTCATCTTTATAGTTTGTATTTAATGTATGTTGAGAAGGGACAATTGTCAAGGTCCGGCTTAAGAAGCGGAGAAGCTGCGGATGACTTCCTCAAATTCCGGTTCCTCCATGGCGATATCGTCGATCTCGCCCCATGCGCCTACCCTACGGATGATCTCCATCGTGCTGATCTCGCGGCGGTTTGCCTCAATAATAACAACTTCTCCCTCCACGCCCGCCACATGAAACAAATCGGATGGAGCTCGGCGGAATACATCTGCAGGAACCTGGAATGCTCCGCGGAATTTGACCCGGATCGATGTCGGCAGCCCGATCATGTCCCGCAGTGACGGGATGCTACCATCATACGTCAATTGCCCGTGATTAATGACCATGACCCGGTTGCATAGCTGCTCAATATCATCCATATCATGCGTTGTCAGCAAAATCGTCTTCCCGAAATCCTGATTTAATTTACGTAAAAACTGTCTGATATTCACCTTGGCATGCACGTCGAGCCCGATCGTCGGCTCGTCAAG
>DJTQ01000056.1 GCA_002439285.1 Paenibacillaceae bacterium UBA6304 | reverse complement strand
TTAGGGAAGGCGATTGTCTCCCGCAGATTCGAGCGTCCTGCCAGCAGCATGATCAGACGATCCAAGCCGAAGGCGATGCCGCCATGCGGAGGCGTACCGTAATCAAAGGCATCCAGCAAGTAGCCAAATTTCTCTTTCGCCTCTTCCGGCGAAATCCCGATGGCCTCGAACATTTTCTCTTGAATATCGCGTTTGTAAATCCGCATGGAACCGCCGCCCACTTCATAGCCGTTCAGCACGAGGTCATAGGCTTGAGCCAGAATTTGTCCTGGGTCGGTCTCGAACAAGTGCAGATCTTCTTCGCGCGGACGCGTGAATGGATGGTGTTCCGCAACGTAACGTTTCTGTTCTTCGTCCCAGCCGAGCAGCGGGAAATCGACAACCCAAGCAAATTTAAATACATTATCGTCAATCAGGCCGAGATCGCGGCCGATCTTCAAGCGAAGCGCGCCCAGAACGTCAGCAACCACTTTCTTGTTGTCCGCCGAGAAGAGCAGCAAGTCCCCTTCTTCCGCACCCGTGCGTTCTTTCAAGGCTTCGATCTCTTGCTCCGTGAAGAATTTGACGATCGGGCCCTTGAACTCGCCTTCCTTCACTTGAATCCACGCAAGCCCCTTCGCTCCGTAACGTGCCGCGAACGGACCAAGATCGTCGATATCCTTCCGGCTCCAGGTACTGCAACCTTTAGCGTTCAGTACTTTTACTTCCCCGCCCTTTTCGATGACGGAAGCAAACACCTTCACGCCGCTCGTAGCCACGAGGTCGCTCACGTTCACAAGCTCCAGACCGAAGCGCAGGTCCGGTTTGTCCGATCCGTATTTACCCATGGCATCAGCATAACTGAGGCGCTGGAACGGCGTAGGAATATCGATTCCCTTCGTTTCCTTGAACAAGCGGACTACCAGCTTCTCCATCATATTCAACAGCTCGTCCCGGTCCAGGAAGGAAGTCTCGATATCGACCTGCGTAAACTCCGGTTGGCGGTCAGCACGCAGATCCTCGTCCCGGAAGCAGCGGGCGATTTGATAGTAACGTTCAACGCCGCTCACCATAAGCAATTGCTTGTACAATTGTGGCGATTGCGGTAAGGCGAAGAATTCGCCGGGATGCACACGGCTTGGCACGAGATAATCCCGTGCGCCTTCAGGCGAGCTTAACGTCAAGATCGGGGTTTCCACCTCGATAAAGCCTTCGCCGTCCAAGAAATCACGGAATACTTTAGAAGCTTTGGAACGAAGCCAGAGCGTTTTTTGCATTTCCGGACGACGCAGGTCTAAGTAACGGTATTTCAGGCGAAGCGCTTCATCCACTTCAACCCCGTCCTCGATGAAGAATGGAGGCGTTTTGGCGGCGTTCAGTACTTCAATTTCCGTAATCTGCACTTCGATCTCGCCGGTCGGCAAATTCGAGTTAATAGTTTCGTCATCCCGTTTTACAACTTTACCGCTAACGGCAAGCACATATTCGCTGCGTACTTTATCGGCGATTTGCAGCGCTTCTCCGGAATATGCCGGGTTGAAGACGATTTGTACAAGTCCGCTGCGGTCGCGCAGATCGATAAACAGAACGCCCCCAAGGTCGCGGCGGGTTTGAACCCAGCCGTTCAGTGTTACGGTTTCTCCAATGTTCGCGGTACTGAGTATGCCGCATTGATGTGTACGTTTCATAACAATACATAACTCCTTTGCAAATTATATTTGTTAGCCTATAGTGCATTTTTAGCTCATCTTCTATAAATATTTAAATTTCATCACTTCAGTTCGTTTACCAGCTCCGAGAGCTTCACAGTACGCTGTTCACCGGTCTCCATCGATTTTAGCGCAATTTCCCCACGCTCTAGTTCATCATCGCCGAGGATGGCTGTGTAACGTGCCTGCATCCGGTCAGCGGACTTCATCTGCGCTTTCATTTTGCGGCCGAGATAATCGCGTTCGGCCGAGAAGCCGGCGCGGCGCAGTTTGAACAACTGCGTCGTAACCTCTTTGTCCGCTGCTTCCCCAAGAGCAACGAGATATACGTCAAGCGGCTTGACGCCGCTGAGGCCGATCTCCTGCTTCTCAAGAATCAGCGCGATCCGCTCCATACCGAGCGCCATGCCGATGCCGGGCTGGTCGGGTCCACCGACTTCGGACACGAGGCCGTTATAACGGCCACCGCCCCCGATCGTATCGATAGCGCCTATACCTTGTGCCTTATACTCAAACGCAGTGTGCGTGTAATAGTCCAATCCGCGTACTAACCGGTGGTTAATGACATAATCCACTTCCATGGCGGACAGCAGTTCCTGCACCTTTGCAAAATGCACCGTGCATTCCTCATCAAGACTATCCAGAATCGACGGGGCACCGCCGAATTTATCCTGATCGACCTTGCAGTCTAGTACCCGCAGCGGATTACGCTCCATCCGGGACTGACAGTCCTTGCACAGGCCCTCCTTCATGGGAGTCAGGAAAGCCAGCAGCTTCTCGCGGTAAGCCTCCCGGCTGGCAGGGTTGCCTACCGAGTTAATCTCCACTTTCACATCCTGTAAGCCAAGCTCGCGGCAATACTGGAATCCTAAAGCCACTACTTCCGCATCGATGGCCGGATCCGTGGCGCCGAACGCCTCGACCCCGAATTGATGAAACTGCCGTTGACGCCCGGCTTGCGGACGTTCATACCGGAACATCGGCCCCATGTAATAAAGCTTGGTTACGTCGGGTTCGCCATATAGTTTATTCTCCACATAAGAACGGACAACACCGGCTGTTCCTTCAGGACGAAGCGTCATCCACCGCTCTCCTTTATCCTGAAAGGTATACATTTCTTTTTCGACAATATCCGTCGTTTCGCCCACGCCGCGTTCAAACAGCGATGTCTGTTCAAAAATCGGCGTCCGGATTTCCCGATAATTAAAGCGCCGACACAGGTCGCGGGCTTTCTCTTCAATCTGTTGCCATTTTTCTACAGTTCCCGGCAGCAGATCCTGTGTACCCGTAGGTTTCTGAAACGCCATATTCCCATCCTCCATTTTCTGCTTTAAAAAAATAAAAAACTCCCGTTCCTGTTTAATTACAACAGGGACGAGAGATTGGATTTCCAATTACCCGTGGTGCCACCCACATTCCGAATACCCTTACTAAACCTCATACGGTAGCTGTAGTGATTACGTATGAATATAGTATTCGCTTAAAGCGGTGTAACGCCCGCCTGCGCCGTTCGTCTACTTTGCCGGGATTCTCCCCGCATTTTGTCGCCGGTTCTCGGGGAAGTCTTTCGTTCAATCATCACCGGAATCCTTCCAGCCAGCCTAATCAGGCGCCATTCATGTTCAAATGGCCAAACTGTCAAGGCAGGGATTCCTCTCTGCGGGTGTGGGGCTGAAGTACTTTGTCCCTTCATCAAATCAGTATGAAACTGTATATTTTCTGATTTTAAGGAATTACAGTAACAAAGTCAAGTACGGAACAAAGAAAAAAACCTGCACCAACGGGGCACAGGTCCAAAGGTATTATATTAAAAAGGGGGTCATGCTTATATTATAAACAGGCTATGTTAAAGGAACATGAAACGAATATTACAGTTATATTACAAACTTCTAATCCAAATGTTCGACAAACGCGCCCCGGCTACGCAACTTATGGACAATATCGTCGTAGTCCGTTTCCTTAACTTTAGCGGTTAATACATATTTCAAATTTTCGAAATCTTTATCATTAACACCGTTGACATCGACTATCGGATCCAACTCCGAATCAACACCGGCCCGGTCTATTTCGGTATCGACGCGTTCCCCGTTAATCTTACCGTCAACACCATCGTTGTCGCCCATGGTAACTACCGGCAGGACTCCTTGCCCACTTACCGTTCCCGGAACCCCAACGGCTCCGTAGGTCCCCCCGGTATTGGTGGTGGTACTGTTAACAGGCAGCAAAGGAACCAGAATATTGTGAGTTCTTCCAATTGAATGATCCAACGAACTGACCTCAACCTGATCCATGTCAAATGTTAGGAGGCTCGTCCTTGCTCCCTCTGCTTGGTCCTCACTCATAAAATACGCCTGAATATGCTTAGCCATATCGATCTCTCCTTTTGAATCGCATAATGGTTTGCCGTCCCGGACTTGCCATGTATATGATCCGGTTCAGACCGGTTACAGCTTTTTCAACAGTTCGCGCACAAAGGCGGGTTCGTCCTTCGGCGTTCGCGAGGTTACGTAATTGCCGTCTACGACAACCTCTTCGTCGCGGAATTCCGCGCCGGCATTCACCATGTCATCCTGCAAAGGAGGGTAACAAGTGATGGTTCTTCCCTTCAGCAAATCTGCACTGATTAAAATTTGTGGACCGTGGCATATCGCAGCAATCGGTTTGCCGGCTGCATTCGCCTCAGTAACGAATTTCAGGATTCCTTGATCAAGCCGCAAATTTTCCGGTGAAGATCCACCGGGAATAACGATCGCGTCATATTCTTCTGCCTTCACTCCAGAAATATCCTTATCTGCTGTATATTCAGCTTTTCCCTGTTTACCTTTTAAAGTTTCCCCGGCTTTAAGTCCGATAATATCGGCCTGATGACCGGCTTTTTTAACTTCGTCATAGGGTACTTGCATTTCCGAGTCTTCAAACTGGTTCGCTAGCAAAAAAGCAACTTTACTCATGATTGCATTCTCCTTTCGACTGCGTCCTTCGCTTGTTATTACCCGAATGAGGTCGCTTTATAACAAAAGGTATGCCCCCGCGACCTGGCCATACAAAGGAGCAATATATTTCTCGGCAAAAAAAAGAACCGGGTATCACTCACCCGATCCTTCGCATTTTCCAAATTTTCAGCTTCCCGGCCGCGGAACATATTCCCCGGAAGGCTTAATCTCCCGGACGATCTGCAATTCCTCCCCCTGCGCGGAACGGACCAGAGCAAGCGCCTCGCTTCGCTCTCCGGCAGCCATCATAGGAAGGCCCTGCCAAACCCTAGACTTCAAAGATTGACGCATTGAGATCGGTAACTCCTTTATAAGGACGATTTTCACTGTTCTCTTACAGGTTGTCCAAAAAAGGAATTCTCTATCCCGATCAGCAACTGCATTATCTATGCAAGGGGATGCTCCAAAATAAGAGTTACCGGCCCCCAGTTCGTAAAATCCACATCCATATCGGCACCGAACCGTCCGGTCTCCACTACCAATCCCTTCTGACGAAGCAGATCGTTAAACTTATCGTATAGCGGCTCAGCGACTTCCGGTCTCGCCGCCGTAGTAAAACTCGGCCGTTTGCCCTTCTTGCAATCCCCATAGAGTGTGAATTGCGAAACCGACAAAATGGACCCGCCGATATCCGCCACACTGAGATTCATCTTACCTTCCTCATCCTCAAAGATGCGTAATCCGGCAATTTTATCGGCCAGATAAGCTGCATCCTTCTCCACGTCCTCATGGGTGATGCCTACCAGCAAAACAAGGCCTTGCTGGATAGAGCCGATCGTTTCGTCCGATACAACCACCTTTGCCCGCTTGCAGCGTTGAACCACGATTTTCATGTTGCCTGCTCCTGTTCCTTATTGCATAATCCGGTGGACGGTGTAGACATCCTTCACCCGCTTGATTTTTTCAACAACGGATTGCAGATGATCCGTATTCCGGATCAGAATCGTCATATGGACTAACGCCATTTTGTTTTTGTCCGACCGCCCTGAAACGGCCGAAATATTCGTCTTGCTCTCCGATACCGCCTGCAGCACTTCATTGAGGAAGTTCCGGCGGTCATGGCCGGTAATTTCAATGTCCACGCTGTAATTGGCCTCAATAGCATTCTCCCATTCCACGTCGATAACGCGGGCCGCTTCTTCGCCGTCGTTTCCGTTAGGGATGTTCGGACAATCGCTGCGGTGCACGGAAACGCCTCTCCCTCGCGTAATGTAGCCTACAATGTCATCGCCGGGAACCGGATTACAGCATCGGGCAAAACGAACGAGCAGATTGTCGATTCCTTTTACCACGACACCGTTCGTCGGACGTCTACGCTCTTCCGGGGCTTTTACTTCCTTCACTTCCGAAGTAAGCTCGATCGAATGCTGCTCTTCCTGCTCTTTCCGAAGCTTCTCCGTCAGCTTGGTAGCGATCTGGGCAGCGGTTATGCCGCCGAATCCTACCGCAGACAACATATCGTCAATATCATTGAAAGCAAACTTCTTGCAGGCTTCAATCAGCTTGTCATCCGACATCCAGGCGGAAGGCTCGATACCGGCCCGTTTCAGCTCGCGTTCAATCGATTCGCGTCCTTTTTCGACATTCTCTTCGCGCTTTTCCTTTTTGAACCATTGCTTGATTTTGCTTCGCGCATGAGAGGACTGGGCGATTTTGAGCCAATCCTGGCTCGGTCCATAGGAATGCTTGGAAGTCAAAATCTCTACGATATCCCCGGTCTTTAACCGATGGTCCAGCGGAACGATTCGACCGTTGACCTTCGCACCGATGGTGCGGTTGCCGACCTCGGTGTGAATTCGGTAAGCAAAATCCAGCGGAACCGATCCCGAAGGCAATTCGATGACTTCACCGGAAGGCGTAAATACAAACACCAAATCCGTGAAAAAGTCCATTTTGAGCGATTCAACAAATTCCGAAGCATCCTTCGCTTCATGTTGCAGCTCCAAAATCTCGTTAAAGAATGTCATTTTCTTCTCAGGTCCGCCGGTTTCAGGACCTTCCTTATAAGCCCAGTGTGCGGCGATCCCGTATTCGGCCGTCCGGTGCATCTCCCATGTACGGATCTGCACTTCGGTCGGCTCTCCGTTAGGCCCTACGACCGTCGTATGCAACGACTGGTACATGTTGGCCTTCGGCATCGCTATATAATCCTTAAACCGCCCCGGCATCGGTTTCCATAACGTATGGATAATGCCCAAGGTCGCGTAACAGTCTTTGATATTATCGACGATGATGCGGATTGCAAGCAGATCATAGATTTCATTAAACTGCTTGTTTTTGGTGGTCATCTTCTTGTAGACGCTGTAAATATGCTTGGGGCGTCCCGACAGGTCGGCTTCCACACTCATTTCATCCAGCTTCTCGGAAATACGCGAGATGACGCCCTCGATGTATTCTTCGCGTTCCGCTCTTTTCTTCCGCATCAAATTGGCGATCCGGTAATATTGCTGCGGATTCAAGTACCTTAGCGAAATATCTTCCATTTCCCATTTGATCGCCGAGATCCCGAGCCGGTTCGCAATCGGGCAAAAGATTTCCAGCGTTTCATACGCGATGCGACGCTGGCTCTCCTCGGATTGGTATTTCAACGTGCGCATGTTATGTAAACGGTCTGCCAGCTTGATGACAATTACGCGAATATCCTGCGCCATAGCGATGAACATTTTCCGGTAATTTTCATTTTGCTGTTCTTCCTTGGATTGGAATTTAATCCGCTCCAGCTTGGTCAGTCCGTCGACAAGCATAGCGCAATCCTGGCCGAAATGCTCCTCGATCTCTTTCAGGGAAACGGTGGTGTCTTCCACGACATCATGAAGCAAGGCCGCAATAATGGACAAAATGTCCATCTGCATGTTGACGACAATTTCCGCCACGGCCAAAGGATGAAGTATATATGGTTCTCCGGATTTACGCACTTGTCCGTGATGGGCCTGCTCCGCAAAATCGTAAGCCTCTCGGATGCGCTCCAGGTCTGGTTCTTTTATATAGGCCGACGCCTTTTCAAGTAATCGCTCTATGCCCATTGAATCCTGCTCGATTCCTTTCTATTTCCCCAATTTTGATTTCCTATAATTATGACTCCTGCGTTCTCTTCCGTCAACTCTTGGACATTTAGCGATCGAAAAATATTCGAAATCATAAGCTACACCCCCCACTTTCTCTCCCTCTTATTGAAGTATGCTAATGAACCGTTTAGGAAAATCTGTAAAATAAACAGTTCCATATTAAATTTTATGTTGAAAAATGACGTCAATCTCATTAATCTATTAAGGATAGTCTTCAATAAGCGCGAAAAATAGAGGAGTGACCCTGTTGCAACGTGAAATTCAAATCCATGAAAAGGTTCCTTTCGGACCCGGTATCCTGCTGAGTCTACAGCACCTGTTTGCCATGTTCGGCAGCACCGTGCTGGTCCCCAATCTGTTTGGGGTCGACCCAGGCATGATTTTGCTGATGAACGGTATTGGAACCCTGCTTTACATCTTCATCTGTAGAGGAAAAATTCCCGCTTACCTCGGTTCTAGCTTTGCCTTTATCTCTCCGGTGGGGGTGGTACTTGCCGCACATCCCGGTAACGGATATTCGTACGCTTTGGGTGCCTTTATTGTTACCGGTATCATATTCATTGTGGTCGGCCTGATTGCCAAATACGCCGGTACCTCCTGGATAGATATCGTCTTCCCACCCGCTGCGATGGGCGCCATCGTCGCTCTGATCGGCCTTGAATTAATTCCGGTAGCTGCCGGCATGGCTGGCTGGATTTCCACGGATGCTGCTAAGGATTGGAGCCCGGATCCAACAAGCATTCTGCTATCGCTGGTCACCCTTGGTGTTACGGTTCTCGGTGCTGTC
>DJTQ01000127.1 GCA_002439285.1 Paenibacillaceae bacterium UBA6304 | reverse complement strand
GATCTGGATATCGTGAAGATGCTGTCTGAGAAAGGCACGCTCTACAGCAAAGAGAAATACGAGCATAGCTATCCGTTCTGCTGGCGCTGCAAATCGCCGCTGCTGTATTATGCGATGGACAGCTGGTTTATCGAAACGACGGCAGTCAAGGATCAGTTGATCGCCAACAACAACTCCGTAACCTGGTATCCGGGGCATGTCCGGGATGGCCGGTTCGGCAAGTTCCTGGAAGAACTGGTGGATTGGAATATCAGCCGTAACCGTTACTGGGGAACTCCGCTCAATGTATGGGTTTGCCAAAGCGAGGACTGCGGGAAGCAGTTTGCACCGCACAGCCTGGAAGAGCTTCGCGCTCACGCCGTAGGCGAAGTCAGTGCCGAGTTGGAGCTTCATAAACCTTACGTGGATGAAGTGAAGGTGAAATGTCCGCATTGTGAAGGCGGAATTATGGAGCGGACGAGCGAAGTAATCGACGTCTGGTTCGATAGCGGTTCTATGCCATTCGCGCAGCATCATTATCCGTTTGAGAACGAAAAGACCTTTGAGGAACAATTCCCGGCGGATATGATTTGCGAAGGGATCGACCAGACGCGCGGATGGTTCTACAGCCTTCTGGCCGTATCGACCCTGTTTACGGGCCAAGCGCCGTATAAGGCCGTTATCGCGACCGGGCATGTGCTGGATGAGAACGGACAGAAGATGTCCAAGTCGAAAGGCAATGTCATCGACCCTTGGGATATCATCAAAGAGTTCGGCACGGATGCTTTCCGGTGGGCCCTGCTTTCGGACAGCGCACCGTGGAACAGCAAACGCTTCTCCAAAGGCATTGTTGCAGAAGCTAAATCCAAAATTGTGGATACGCTGGTCAATACCCACTCATTCCTGACGTTATATGCGGGTATCGACGGGTTCAAGCCGGAAGAGCATGCCTTCCGTCCTTCGGCGAACAAGCTGGACCGCTGGATTCTGTCCCGCCTGAACAGCCTGATTCTTGTCGTTGACAAAGGCTTGGCCGTCAATGATTTTGTAAATACCTCCAGAGCGATCGAGTCCTTCATTGACGAGCTGAGTAACTGGTATATCCGCCGGTCGCGCGACCGGTTCTGGGGCAGCGGTTTGGGTGAAGACAAGGTGTCTGCGTACCAAACGCTAATCAATGTGCTGCTTACGCTGTCCAAGCTGATCGCTCCGTTTACACCGATGTTGTCTGAAGACATCTTTACGAATTTAGGGGGCGGAGAGAGCGTACATCTAGCCGATTACCCGAAAGCGGATGAATCCTTGATCGATCTGACGCTGGAAGCGGATATGGAAAGCGCGCGTCAAATTGTCGAACTGGCGCGGAATGTCCGTAACGAGACCGGGATCAAAACCCGTCAACCGTTGTCGAGTCTGATTGTATCCATGGATCGCGACTTTGCATTGAACGAATACGAGGAAATCATCAAGGAAGAAATCAATGTCAAGGAGATCGAGCTGGAGACGAGCGACAGCGGGTTCGTAGATTTCACCTTGAAGCTGAATCTCAAAGTAGCCGGTAAGAAGTACGGTAAGAATGTCGGCTTCCTGCAAGGTTATCTCAAAGGCCTGGCTCCCGAAGAAACCCGCAAGATCGTGGAGAACGGCAAAGTGAATATCACTTCTCCTGAGGGAGAGGAACTGACA
Organism: Paenibacillaceae bacterium UBA6304; assembly: GCA_002439285.1. Taxonomy (GTDB): domain Bacteria; phylum Bacillota; class Bacilli; order Paenibacillales; family Paenibacillaceae; genus Fontibacillus. The sequence continues at coordinate 1,964 of DJTQ01000127.1, read as the reverse complement.
GTTACCGCGGAAGAGCTTCTTGTCGAAAAGCAAGCCAAAGCGGGATTTGCCTCCGCCTCCGGGTATGGAATCACTGTTGCGCTCAATACCGACATTACTCCGGAATTGGAACAAGAAGGTTGGGTTCGTGAGGTAGTTCGTGCCGTTCAGGACACGCGTAAGAAACTTGATCTGCCAATCGAGAAAAGAGTGCACCTGACCCTGGATGTCGATGATGAGCTTAAAGCTGCTATCGAAGCATTTGAACAGGTATTACGGGATAATGTGCTCATTACGGACGTCTCCTTCGGAACAGCGGAAGGTTCGGCTGAGACCGTAGATTTGGGCGGTAAAAAAATCGGCGTTTACATTCTGGCATAAACTAGGCTGCAAATTGGGGATCTGTATGGAGGGCCGATTCGGCGGCCATACTAGGATTAACCAAGAAGAAACGAGCTTGGGTGAGGGATTCTTTCAATTCGAAAGAGTCCGCCCGAGCTCGTTTCATTTTTGCGGAGGTGCCGATGAAGCGTCGAAGATGGAGTAGGAAAACTCATAGCGAATCCCCGCCGGAAGAGGCTCAAATGCCGATTCCCCAGACATCTGAGGAACAGGTTAGTGCCATGTACCGTTTAACATTAAACTGGACGCGGCAGTTGGAGAAATCCAGAATTGTAGAATACACTGAGCTTTTGAATCGGCCCTGGCGTCTGATCTGGCTGAATCTGTTATCCGGAACGGCAAGAGGAGTCGGCATTGCCATCGGGTTTACCTTTTTTGCGGCAACGATCATTTATGTCCTTCAGGTATTGGGAGCGCTCAATTTGCCGATTATCGGCGATTATATCGCGGATATCGTACGGATCGTGCAACGGCAGCTTGAACTTAATACTTATTAGATCCTGTACCCAAAGAATCTTCGCTGTCCAAGTGTTCCGTAGCCTGCATATGCTTTCTGTATAAACCGTTCCGGTAAAAAATTACGTTCTCTCCATAGATGTCGGTAGCTACAAACGTTTCGTACGGTTCGACAAACCCGTCAAGCTCATCAGAAGCTTCGATCTCCATGTCGTTATAGTCATCAATTTCGTTATCTTCGGCGAGCGCGGGAGAGTTGGATGTCCCGAAGCCTTCAACGATCTGCCAGGCATCTTCACCGTCAAAGCCATTTTGATCATCATGCTCGTCGAGGCTCGTACGGCCAAACGGAGGAGCCAAGAATAATTCCTCAATAGGCCGCTTGGCAGAAACAAAGGATTGTGGACTATCATTGATGCAGTAAGCGGTCTCCGGTACGGCCTTCAGACGTTCAAAGGTGATCGGCTCGTGGCAGGTCTGGCAGTATCCGTACGTCCCTTCTGCCATCCGGTCCAAGGCACCGTTGATCCGCGTCAGCCGTAATTCATCATGTTCATTCAATGCTAAATCCTTGCCGCGTTCAAACATTTCGGTCCCGACATCGGCAGGATGGTTGTCGATCGAGGACAATTCGCTTGTATTATCCCGCAGCGACCCGCGAAGTCCGTAATGTTCCTTATCCTCGAGCATTTGATAAGTTTCTTCACGGGCGAGTTCCAAATCGGATTTCAGTTCCGCCAGTTGTTGCTTCGTCAGGTGTGACATGGAAGGTTCTCCTTTCCGGGAGGAAATCATTTTAGGTACTTTGCTGTAAAGCTATTTTGCTCAGAAGCATGACGTTTTACCTAAGGAAAATCCTTTCGCGCATGGACGGGTGAATTGCGGCTGTGCTACAATATACAGGTCTTAGATGTGGAACATTCTGTCGGATTCCTTCGGCAGTCTAATGAAAAAACGAGGTGACTCCCGCGTGATCTATTTTCTGATTGCATTAATTATGTTTCTAATTGACCAAGGTACGAAATATCTGATTGCGTCCGGTTTAACGATCGGGGAACAAATTCCGGTAATCGGCGATTTTTTCCTGATTACTTCCCACCGGAATACGGGTGCGGCATTCGGGATCT